>JAQCLA010000103.1 GCA_027592105.1 Pseudomonadota bacterium
CGAGGCTTTGCTGCTTGGCCCTGTCGCCGTCCACCCGACACGCCAGGGCGAAGGCTTGGGTGCTTTGCTGATGCATGAGGGGCTTGCCCTTGCAACCGAGGAGCGTTGGCCGCGCGTGATGCTAGTGGGTGATGAACCCTATTACCGCCGCTTTGGCTTTACCCAGCTTCATGGCGTCGAGATGCCCCCGCCAACCAATCCGGCCCGTGTCTTGGGCATCGGCGATTGGGCCGAGGTGACGGGCAAGGTCAAGCGCTGGCGTCGTTGAGGGGCCAAGGGCCGGGCTGTGGCTTTGTCCCGGCCTTGGCATATCGCCTGCGCGGCCCCCTTGGTTCTTCGTGCCCTTAGCCGCGCAAGCGCGCGATGATCATTTCGGCGGCTTTCTCGGCGATCATCGTCACCGGGGCATGGGTATTGCCGCTCGTGATCGTCGGCATGACCGAGGCATCGGCGATCGACAGCCCGGCGATTCCGTTCACAGTCAGTTCCGGGCTGACCACTGCGCCGTCATCCACACCCATCCGTGCGGTGGATACCGGGTGAAAAATGGTGGTCGAAATATCGCCCGCCGCTTGCAGCAACGCGGCCTCGCCATCGACCGCGGGGCCGGGTTTGATCTCGATGGGTTGGAATTCGGCCATGCGTTTCGTGGCCATGAGCGCACGCGCATGACGGATCGAATCGACCGCGACCCTTTGATCGGTCGGGGCCGAGAGATAATTGGGCCGGATCGCCGGTGGCTTGGCCGGATCTGCCGTGGTCACATGCACCGATCCACGGCTTTCGGGGCGCAGGTTGCATACCGATACGGTCAGCGCCGGAAAGCGGTGCAAGGGCTGGCCAAAGGCATCCAGCGACAAGGGTTGAACATGATACTCGATATTGGGTGTTTCATGTTCGGGTGCGGAGCGGGTGAAAATCCCGAATTGCGACGGGGCCATCGCCAAGGGGCCAGAGCGTTTCAGCGCATAGTCGAGCCCGATCTTCAGCTTACCCAAGGTGCTGGCGTACCAATCATTGAGCGTGCGCGCACCCGTGATGCGGAAAATCGTGCGGATCTGGAGGTGATCGGCAAGGTTCTCGCCCACGCCTTGCGTGTCTTGCACCATGTCGATGCCCAAAGGCTTGAGAATATCGGCGCGTCCGATTCCCGATAGCTCGAGGATCTTGGGCGTGCCGATGGCACCCGCCGACAAGACAACCTCGCCACCCGCGCGCGCATGATAGGCGGTGCCGTCTTGGCGAAAGATCACGCCCGTGGCGCGTTTGCCCGCAAAGCTCAACCGCGCCACCTCGGCCCCTGTCACGATCCGCAGATTAGGGCGGCGGCGCACCGGGTCGAGAAAGGCGCGACGCGCGTTCCAGCGCAGGCCGCGGCGCTGGTTCACCTCGAAATAGCCCGCACCCTCATTGTCGCCGCGGTTGAAATCATCGCTGCGCGGAATGCCCAGCTCGCCCGCGGCCTCGGCCACGGCATCGAGAACGGGCCATGCCAAGCGTTGGCGTTCCACGCGCAATTCGCCCGTCGCGCCATGCGCCGCATCGGCCCCGCCATGATAGCTTTCGGAGCGTTTGAAATAGGGCAGAACATCGTCCCAGCCCCAGCCGGTATTGCCCATCTGCCGCCATAGATCGTAATCGCGCGCCTGTCCGCGCATGTAGATCATGCCGTTGATCGAGGAACAGCCGCCCAACACGCGCCCGCGCGGATAGTTCAGCGCCCGCCCGTTCAGCCCCCGCTCTGCTTCGGTCTTGAGGCACCAGTCGAGCGAGGGGTCGCCCATGGCGTAAAGATAGCCCACCGGGACATGCACCCAAAGCCGGTTGTCGCTGCCCCCCGCTTCCAGCAGCAGCACCTTGCATTTGGGATCGGCCGACAAGCGATTGGCCAAGACGCAACCCGCCGAGCCAGCGCCCACGATCACCACATCCCAATCGCCGAAATCCTGCGTCAGCATCACCGCCCCTCGCCAAATGCGCCATCGGGCGCAGGCCCCACAACGATGTAGCGCTACCTGTCGGGTGGCGTCCAGTCCGCCGGCGGCACATCGCGCCGCCGCAGCCGCAGTGCAAGGCCGATGGCCACACCCACCGCAATGGCCACCGTCAGATCAGCCAGCACCGTCAGCACCAGCGTCAAGATAAGCAACATCCGGTCCGAGATGCGGCCCGTGGTCAGATAACCGCGCCAATGTTGCGGCTCGGACATGTTCCATGCGGTCACGATCAACAGCCCCGCCAGCGCGGGCATGACCAGATATCCCGCCATGGGTGCCGCCAAGAGCATCACGACCAAGATGACGATGGCGTGGAAAATCCCTGCAAGCGGTGTGCGTCCACCGGCGCGCACATTGGTAGCCGTGCGCGCAATCGCCCCCGTCGCCGGAAGCCCGCCCATCAGCGCCGATCCGATATTGGCAACGCCTTGGGCCAAGATCTCGGCGCTGGGGCGGTGTTTGCCCTGCACCATCCGGTCAGCGACCATCGCCGACAACAGCGACTCAACCCCCGCCAGAAAGGCGATAATCAGCGCCGAGGGTAAAAGCTCGATCAGGCGGGCCAGCGTGATCACGGGTAGGCTTGGCATCGGCAGGCTTGCTGGCAAGGCCCCGAAACGCGCGCCAAGCGTGTCCACCGGCAAATCCCACAGCGCCACGGCGGCAGGGGCCAAAGCCACGGCGACGATCAGCCCCGGAAAGCGCGGAAATGCGCGGCGCAAGCCCACGATGGCGATGATCGTGGCCAGACCCACGGCAAGGCTTGGCCAATCAAGGCTGTCGCGCGCGGCCCAGATCGCGGGTAGCCGCTCCATCGCCTCGGCGGGTGTGCCTGCGGGCAGCGTGATCCCCACCGCATCGGGTAGCTGGCTCAGCGCGATGATCGCGGCGATGCCGATGGTAAAGCCGTTGATCACCGGCTCTGGCACCAGCCGGATCAGGCTTCCGGCCCTCAGCAGCCCCGCGACGACAAGGATCACCCCGGCCATCAAGGTGGCCAGCACCAGCCCGTCAAACCCATGCGCCGCGATCACACCATGCACGATCACGATAAAGGCACCTGTCGGCCCACCGATCTGCACCCGGCTGCCCCCCAGTGCCGAGATCAGGAAGCCCGCCACGATTGCCGTCACCAACCCCGTGGCCGGTGCCGCCCCCGAGGCGATGGCAATAGCAAGGCTGAGGGGAAGGGCCACCATCGCCACGGTGATGCCCGCAACAAGATCGGCCATCACGCTTTTGGGCGTGCTTTGGGGCAGGGTGGTCAGGATTTTGGGCGTCAGCATGGCCTTGGGCGTCAGGCGCGTCGCAGAAGACATCCCCCCGCATCCGTTGGCCGCCTCCATCCTTGCGTCCGGCGCAAGGGGTTTGCAAGGGGGCTTAACCTTGCCGTTTCAGCCAGTCCATCACGCCTGCGCGCACCGATTGCGCGCCGCTGGCGCGTGCCTCGTTGATCACCGCGCGCGCCTCGCGCAGATCGACGCGCCGCAACAGCGATTTGACCGGCCCGATGGAGGCAGGCCGCATCGACAGCGCGCGCAGCCCCATGGCCGCGAAACACAGCGCCTCGACCGGGCGGCCCGCATCCTCGCCACAAAAGCTCAGTGGCGTATCCGTGTCGCGGCAGCGATGCACGATCTGTTCGAGAAAGGTCAGGAAGCTGACATTGAGCGTATCATAGCGGCGGCGCACGCGCTCGTTCTCGCGGTCGGCGGCGAAAAAGAACTGTTTCAAATCATTGCCGCCGATCGAGATGAAATCGCATTCCTCGAAAAACTGTCGCGGCGCAAAGGCAAGCGAAGGTGTTTCAAGCATCGCGCCGATTTCCAGCTTTTCGGGCAGCACATGGCCCAAGGCGGCCTCGCGGTCCATTTCACGCAGCAGGTGGTCGCGCGCCTGCATGTATTCTTCCAGCTGTGCGATGAAAGGAAACATCACCGCCAAAGGCCGCCCATTTGCCGCGCGGATCAAAGCCTGTAGTTGCATCCGCATCACACCGGGCTTGTCCAGCCCCACCCGGATTGCCCGCCAGCCAAGCGCCGGGTTGGGTTCCTCGGTCTTTTTCATATAGGGCAGCACCTTGTCCGACCCGATATCGAGCGTACGAAACACCACGCGCTTGCCGCCTGCCGCATCCATCACGCGGGAATAAAGTGCCGCGAGTTCCCCCCGGCGTGGCACGCTGTTGCGGGTCAGGAATTGCAGCTCGGTGCGGAAAAGGCCCACCCCTTCGGCTCCCGATGAGGGCAGGGAGGGCAGATCGGCCATCAGCCCGGCGTTCATCTGCAGCGAGATCACCGTGCCGCACAGCGCCTCGGCTCGCTTTTCGCGGATCGAGGCATAGCGCTGCTGCGCCTCGGCCTGCATCGCCATCTTGTCACGAAAGGCCGAGGCGACATTCTCTTCGGGGCGCAGATGCACGATGCCTTGGTCGCCATCGACCAAGATCAGATCGCCATTAAGCGCCTCGGTCGTGATCCCGCGGGCATGGATGACCAGCGGAATGGCAAGCGCGCGGGCGACGATGGTGGCATGGCTGCCCACCGATCCCTCTTCCAACACCACGCCCTTGAGGCGACGCCCATAATCAAGCAATTCGGCCGGTCCGATATTGCGGGCAACCAGCACCGGATCGGGCGGCAATTCGGCGCCTGTGTCACGGCCCTGACCCGTCAAACGCCGCAAGAGGCGGTTGGACAGATCATCGAGGTCATGCAGGCGGTCGCGCAGATAGGCGTCTGGCACGGTTTCCATCCGGGCGCGCGCGGTCGATTGTTCCTTTTCCACCGCCGCCTCGGCCGAGAGGCCGCGCCCGATATCCTCTTCGATCCGGCGCATCCAGCCGCGCGAATGGGCGAACATGCGGTAGGCTTCCAGCACTTCACGCTGTTCGCCCTCGGCCATTGGCGCGCGTGTCATCAATTCATCGATATCGATGCGCAGCTGTTCGACCGCTTGGCGCAGGCGGGTCAGCTCGGCCTCGGGGTCGTCGGCCACGGGGCGCGAGACGACCACGCGCGGCTCGTGCAGCCAGACATGGCCCATCGCAGCGCCTTCTTGTGCGCAAGCCCCACGAAACAGCACCTGTTGCTTGTGTCGCTCGGCCAAGGCCGCGCCTTCACCGATAAAGGCGCCAAGCTCGGTCATCTCGGCCAGCACCATGGCGACGACTTCCAGCCCATAGACCGCATCATCGGAAAACTCGCGCGCATCCAGCGATTGCACGACCAAAACGCCCAAGCGTTCGCCCAAGCGTTGGATCGGCACACCCAGAAAGCTGGAATAGCGTTCCTCGCCTGTTTCGGGCATGTAGCGAAAGCCGCGCTCGGCGGGGGCATTTGCGGTATTGATCGGCTGGGCCGAGCGCGCGACGCGGCCCACCAGACCCTCGCCCAGGCGCATACGCGTGACATGCACCGCCTCGGGGGCAAGGCCTTGGGTGGCGCAAAGCTCTAGCGTGTCTTGATCGCGCAAAAGGTAGATCGAGCAAACCTCGGTCCCCATCGAATCCGCGATCAGATGGGTGATGCGATCCAGCCGCTCTTGTCCGGCGGCAGCATCGGCCATCACGCCTTGCAGCCGGCTCAGGAGCTTGCGGCTCTCTGTTTCGATACGCTGTGCCATCACCCTTGCCCTTCGGGCATGCGGGACACGCTGCCCGCTGCTCCGGGGTTCAGGGATAGCCCGGTCAGGGGGCAACACGCAACGGGAATGGCACAGGCTGCGGCGTTGTCAGCAGGCTGACCGCAACAAGGCCTACTGTGCCAACAGATCCGCGTAGACATGACGCACGATATCATCGCGCGACAGGCCGAACTGGGCCAGTTCATCATCGCTGAGGGACTGAAGGCGCAAGATCTCGTCAAAGCGGGCCTGCGCACCGGTCGCCATCGCGAAAGCATGCGCGAGGTTGGCGAAGAATGCGGCAACGGACCCGGCGATGCGGGGGACGAAAATCGGGCTGTGGAAGGTCTGGGTGGTCATGGGAAGCTCCGCTGAATAAGCGTGTCTAACTGTCCCATGCAAAATACGATCTTGGGCCGCTACGACCACAGCCAATGCTGCATTGCGGCATTGCGCGGGGCGCATGTATCACGCGCGCCCCGCTGTTTTGTGCCTAGGCCGCGCGGTCCAGACCAAAGGCGTCGTGCAGCGCCTGCACCGCCAGTTCGAGGTATTTGCGATCCACCAGAACCGAGACCTTGATCTCGGATGTGGTGATGACCTTGATATTGATACCCTCGTCGCGCAGCGTCTGGAACATCTTGGCGGCGACGCCTGCATGGCTGCGCATGCCGATCCCCACGATCGAGACTTTGCAGACATCGGTATCAGCCACGAGGCCTGCAAAACCGATCAAACCTGCCGCCTTGGCATCGGCCATCGCCTTTTCGGCGCGTTTGACCTCGTTGACTGGGCAAGAAAAGGTCATGTCGGTCGTGCCACCATCCGAGATATTCTGCACGATCATATCGACATTCACGCCTGCCTCGGCCAACGGGCCGAAAATCGCGGCTGCGATTCCGGGTTTGTCGGCCACGCCTTGCAAGGTCATCTTGGCCTCGTCGCGGGAATAGGCCACGCCTGCAACAACATTGCTTTCCACGATATCCTCCTCTGGTACGACCAGCGTACCGGCATCATCCGACATTTCCTCGAAGCTCGACAAAACGCGCAGCTTCACATTGTAGCGCATCGCCAATTCGACCGAGCGCGTCTGCAACACCTTGGCCCCGAGCGAGGCAAGCTCCAGCATTTCCTCGAACGCGATCCGGTCGAGCTTGCGCGCCTTAGCGGTGATGCGCGGATCGGTGGTATAGACCCCATCCACATCGGTGTAGATGTCACAGCGCACCGCATCGAACGCGGCGGCAAAGGCCACTGCGGTGGTGTCCGAGCCGCCGCGCCCCAAGGTGGTGATCCGCCCCTCGGGGCTGATCCCTTGAAAGCCCGCGACAACGGCCACTTTCATGCCCTCGTTGAATTTGCGCATGATGTTCTCGGGCGGGATCTCTTCGATCCGCGCGGCCGCATGGGCCGATGTGGTCTTGAGCGGCACCTGCCAGCCCTGCCAGCTGCGCGCGGGAATATCCATCTCCTGCAGCGTCAACGCCATCAGCCCGGCGGTCACATTCTCGCCCGCGCTCACCACGGCGTCATATTCGCGCGCATCATAAAGCGGCGAGGTTTCTTCGACGAACCCCACCAGCTTGTTAGTCTCCCCCGACATGGCCGAAACGATCACGATCACATCGTAACCATTGGCCACCTCGCGGCCCACGCGCTTGGCGGCGCGGCGGATACGGTCGAGCGTGGCCACCGATGTGCCACCGAATTTCATCACCAGAATGGGCATGGCCCGTCCCCTTGCTTGACGCCGCGCGTCATAAGATGCCGGGCGCGCCGCCGCAAGGGCTGCTCACACCCCGTCCGCCCCATCTTTGCTTTCCAAATACTCCGGGGGTCCGGGGGCAGAGCCCCCGGCGGACCGCGGCCGCAAACCGGCGAAATCCTTCAAAAGGCGTGCGCGCGCCCATCCCATGTCTCGAAACAGCCGCTTGTCGCCAGATCGAGGGTCGCAAATCGCGCGACCAATCCGCTGACCGCCTCATCGGTCGTGATCTCGGCGTCGGCCCCACCCATATCGGTTTGCACCCAGCCGGGATGATAGACGCCGACCGCGATGCCGCGTGGCCTCAGGTCGGTGGCAAGGTTGCGTCCAAGGTTGATCGCTGCGGCCTTGGTGGCGCGATAGACATAGCTGCCCCCCGGCGCGCGGGTGCTTGAGCCCATTTGGCTTGCGATAATGGCGATCTTGGGCTGGGGCGCGCGCGCCAGATGCGGCAAGAAAGCTTGCACGCATAAGAACACGCCCGTTACATTCACTGCGAAACTTTCGGCCCAGATGTCGGGGTCAAAGCCTATCGCCAAGCTCTCGCCGCGATCAAGATAAACCCCTGCGTTGCAGATCAAGAGATCAAGCGCGGCCCCGCCCATCGCGTCTGCCAATGCGCGCACCGAGCCGGGGTCGGTCACATCCAGCGGTGACAAGCCCGGGCGATTGCGCGCCGTGGCGGTCACAACGTCACCGCGTGCCTCATAGGCATGGGCCAAGCCCGCGCCGATGCCACGGTTGGCCCCTGTAATCAAAACATGCATGATCCACCCCCCTGCCAGATACAGCCTTGCTTAGGCTGGCAGCTAGGTGGCCTCAAGCATCGCCCGCTGTGACATCGACAAGACCGGAAAACAGGATGCGCGGAGGGCCTGTAAGCCGGATTTTGTCCAAGGGGTTGCCCCCTCTGGATGGCCATTCCTCTGGACGCGCGGTTGCCCGCGCGCCTCCAGCTGCCAACCCGGATGTCTGGGGCAAAAGCCAAACCCCGGGGTTGCCCCCGCGACATCCCTATTTGGC
>JAQCLA010000104.1 GCA_027592105.1 Pseudomonadota bacterium
GTACAAATCGCGGACAAGGACGCCCGCCGTGTGGACGTGCCGCTCTAGCGCCCCATCCTCGAACCATTCTGCTACTGGATCAACATCCTTGAACCACTGCACGGTAGCGGCTTCGCATTTTGATGGGATGGTGAAGCCCCCCCGCGCGACCACATCGGCAGCCGCTTGAAGAGCCAGCGATACGAGTACATACCCCTCTTGCTCGACAATTTTGGCGGCTAAATCGGGGATCCGCTCAGCTTCTGGGATCGACCGATTAAACGGAACGACGACGATCCGCCTGACAATGCCGTTGTCCACGCCGCCTGAGAAGCTGGGCAAATGGTTGGCCGAGAAAACGTGCAGCGCCCTCGGCGTGAAAGTAAACGGCACTTTGTAGATCGCCTTCGCCTGTACCGGATCGCCGGTCACCGTCGCCTTGAAGCGGTCGGTTGCGATCGCCTTCGCACTCGATATTTCGTCGCTGAGGTTGACTTGGCAGCCCGCGAGCGTCGCCAAAAACTGCGGCTCCCCTAGGTCGGCCGGCGCGATGCAAGCAACTACGTGTCTTGGGAGAAGATGGCGCATCGCCGCCTGAATGGTCGATTTTCCGTTCGCGGCGCTCGGTCCGTGAAAAACGAACGCTTTGGGGTTGGAGAGGCCGGTATTTATCCCAGAAATCGCGGCCCCCATTATTTCCAAGATGAGCCGGTGGCTTTCGACGTCGTCCTTGCCGAAACTGCCGAATAACAGTGTCTGCAGGAGGCCGTCTGGCACTTCGCAGACGTCCGGGAGCCATTCTTGCGAGATCAAAAACCGCTGCCGATGCTCAGCAGAATGAGGCTCGAGACTGATCTTGCCGCACGCGGAGATTTTGACGAAGCCATTGCGCAGATTGACACCCCGTTCACTGGCTTCGAAGAAGTTGGGACTGTCTGCCATGGCGGCCATCTCCCGAATTACCCCGTCTATGAAGCTTCTCGAAATCCGCAGGATGCTGTTTTTTCCGTAGTGCGTCCCGTCAAGTTTGTGGGCCCTCTTACGAAGCGCGCTCTCCGGGATTTCTTCCCAGTGTGTCGAGCTGTAGCCCCAAAACGTTCCCTCGCTGTGGACAAGAGGGGCTGAGGTTTCCGCGCCGATCTCGTTGCATAGCAGAGCAGCAACCTCGATTTGCGTACCGAGACGTAAGCCGGTATTGCGCCGCGTTGGCACATACCCATTGGCTTTGGCCATGGCGAATACAGCCCCAATCCCGATGCGGTTCGGGGCAAAGCTGTTCCAAGCTGCGATCACGTCGGCGTCATCGATGTAGTTGTGGGGTTTGCGGCCGGTCAGGTCACCTCTCGAAAATTCGAGGTATAGCGCGAGCAGGTTGGGGTCAGTGCTTTTCATTGCATGGCCGATTTTGATCCAATTTTCTCTAGGTTCGGGGTCGATATGCGCCAGAGCTTCCCGTAGCGCCTCAAGGTCAGCCTTGCCGTCAGTGTCAAAATCGCTGTCTGTTTGCTCGACTGCAGGTTTTTCGGGTGTCGGAAATGCTTCCTGAAGCTCGGCATATGTGTACGAAAGGTCGTCATGCGCGCTCTCGATCCGGGTCATGAAGGGCTCGCTTCGGATGCCTCTTTGAACTTTCTGGTGAAAGAATCCGGGCAAGCGCATAACGCGTGGAAGGTCGCAACATGCGTGGTCGCCATCGAACGCATCGGCGATCGCATGTTGCATTGGCGTGAACGCTTCAAGGGGCATATCCGAGCAGGGAAAGTAAGCGTGCCACCGCCCCTTTGAGCTTTCGACCACTGTGGTCGGCTCGAGTTGGTGATTGAGCACGGGTTCCAGTGGTGCGCCGTCTAGATCAACAAAACAGGCCCGCACTTTCAGAACGTTGCTGGCCTTGCGTCCTTTGAAATCGGTTTGATTGATGACAACGAATATCCCCGCCCCTTGTTCGTTGTAATGAACCAGATTGTCGAAGTGCCGTTCTAGATCGCCGTGTAAAACCTTTTTTAGATGCTGACGATTGCGGTCTTTGTCGTCGTCTAAGATTTGGAAGGTGAACATCCCTCCGGGTTCGAGTAAGTCAAGAAAGCGTTGCGCCTCGGCTTTGGACGGTTTCAGCGGCATGCTCATCGTTGATCCGACCCGGTTTGGTCAAAGCTGCTGCGCGAGGCGTCTCTGGCTCGGGTTGCGTTTATGGATCCGGGGCAAGACGTGTGCTTAACTTCGTGAGCAGTCAGCCATCGTTCGATTTCTGAGCGCCGATAGCGTACCATACGGCGTCCCAGTTTCAGATAAGCGGGACCTCCCCCAATATGCGCTAGTTGTTCCAACCAACCACGCCGAAGGCCGAACTCAGCTTCGATTTCATCGCGGCTTAGCAGCTCGGATTGGTGAGCTGGGGCTGCTGCGGATTGATCAGTCGCCGAGAGGGCCGCTTTACTGCGTCTGTTCTCTGCCAAGGCAAATCTCCTCTTCCGTGCACAAACAAGCTGCTTGTGGCCTTCAAAAGGAATTTGTCACTGTGCTTGGTTAGATTTCGATAGACCTGAATAAGACCCCGATTCTTCAGGTTTTTTCATGCCTATCGATTAGCCCAAATTCTCTAGCTTTCCCAAAGGCGTGCTGCACCTGCGCCTTGGTTACGGCGCGTCTTAACACCCCAGACGCTAATTCAGCAAGATGCCCCCTTTTTGGGCTGAGAAGGACGCCCCACCTTCGGTATTCGAAAGCAGATGGTGTCGAAAGGTATCCTGGGCTCGCCCTAGCCGGCGCTGATGCGGCCTCGTTCACGCAAGCGGCTATGAAATGGGCGAGGCCCACTACTTCGGGATCCAGTGCTGAAATTGCGCGGTCTAGATCTGCTGCTCCTAAACCCTTCTTAATCTCAGTCGCGCAGGAGGCTAGTTGGGAGAGCAAGTGACCCAAATTGTACCCGCTCTGTTCCACTGACATTGCGAGTGCGTGTAGCGCCGCCTCCATCATCTCGTCACGCAGTTTGCCACTGGGAGCCCGTGCCGTATGGATTATGCTTATCAGGCTCTCGCAGTGGTGGATAAGCTCGTTCCGAAGTCTAACGACTTCATCTGCCGATGCCCCATCCCGTGCAACGTTTCTATGCATTATGCCGATGTAGCCGCACATGAAAATTTCTCGGCGACTTTCTTCAGAGAATGATACTCCAATCGCACGCTGGATGTCCTCCCATGGGATTTCATCTGAACGTGTGAACGGGGTGTCGGTTCGACCCATAGCAGGGATTACGCGTTTACCTCTTGCCAACGTCGCCTCCCCTGAGAGCTTCTTCGATATCTGTCCCAATGCTACCAGCTGCAGCGTGTAATGGATCGTCTGAGAGATGAGCATACCTTGCCGTCGTTTGAACAGATTTATGGCCTAGCAGCTTGCCGATCAGAGGCAGGCTCATGCCAGCACGGGCACCTAGGCTAGCAAAATTGTGACGAAGATCGTGTATGCGCACGTCTTCCAGCCCCGCATCGCGGCGTATCGTTGCCCATGGATCTTTGATGTTCACCAAGTGCGAGTTGGGTTTGGCACCAACAATGACGTACGGGTTGTGACTCTGGCGTGGGAGACTGGCGAGAACTGCGCGCGCCGCCGACGAAAGATAAATTTCCTTGCGCCCAGTCTTGCTATCCTCCAGCTCCAAGCAGCCTCTTGTTAGATTAACCTCGTCCCAACGCAGGGTGAGTATCTCGGAATGCCGTGCGCCCGTGAGCAGCACTAGCCGCAACATCGCGACGGCATAGAGGGAAATAGCGCGCTCGAGTTGGCCCTCCTCGGCCTTCTTAAGGGCGACCCCAAGCCGCATGATCTCGTCTTCGGAAAGATAGCGACGACGGCCTTCCTCCTTGAAGCGCATGACACCCTTCACAGGGTGGTCCCCGCGAGAGACCCATTCGAGCTCATCTCCCGCGTACGAGAAAGTTTTCGACAGTAGTGCTAGTCGGCGGTTTGCCTCGAAAGGCTTGTCTTCCAGTGAAGCATGGTAGGCGCGTATCTGCTGCCGGGTCACATCCTTAACCCGCATTCGACCGAATGCTGGTTTCAGCTCCTTCTCAATCATTCGCCTGTCGTTGCGAAGGCTTGAGGCTTTCTTTCGCTTGAGCGCATAGTCAGTGAGATACCGATCAAACAGCGCCGCCATTGTCGGTGCTTCTCGCTCCGCGTTGCGTGTCGCGGCGGGGTCGCCGCCACGACGGACTTCTGCGGCCCAATCCTTGGCGATAGAGCGCGCCTGATCGACGCTTAAGGGCCCAAAGTCCCCGATCTTTGGTTCTCGGATGGGCGCGCCTCTGCCACCTCCCACGCGGTAGCGGTAGAAGAACGTACGACGCCCTCCGGAATACACACGTACACTGAAGCCCGCCAGCTCTGCGTCTCGAACTGCGTAGGTTTTGTCTCGCCCCATGAGACCATCTACGACCCGTTTAGTCAGCTTCACCTTGTTCATGATCTGGCTTTCACATAGCTTTCACGCGAGAAGAAGTTGCGCGAAACCTAGAGAAGCTAAACTGCACAAAAAATCAATAAAATATAGATAAATTTTGGCTATAGGAAGCTAAGCGAAGCTATAAGCAACATATAACCTTGAGACTTCTAATCAGCAGGTTGAGGGTTCGATTCCTTCAGGGGTCGCCATTGTCATCACAGCCACGCCTGCGCGCGATTGACTTGGTCCTCGGCCCTCGCCATCACGATATCAACGACGGCAGAGGGATCGTGATGGGCCAAGATGGGATGATCTCGCTATGGGACCAGACGGCGCAAGAGCGGCCTTTTGAGAGGGTCACTTTGCCCGCAACGGTCGATCTGGCCATTGTGGGCGGCGGCTATACCGGGCTGTCCACCGCCCTGCATGCCGCCGAGGCCGGGCTTTCGGCCCATGTGATCGAGGCCCATGACATTGGCCATGGCGGCTCGGGGCGCAATGTGGGGCTTGTGAATGCCGGTGTGTGGATGCCGCCTTCGGCGGTGTTGGCGGCACTTGGTCCCGATCGTGGGCCGCGTTTTTTGCGCCGTTTCGCAGATGGCCCTGCGATGGTCTTCGATCTGATCGAGCGCCACCAGATCCGCTGCGAGGCGACCCGCACGGGCACGATCCATGCCGCACATGCGCCTGCGGGTCTGCGCGATCTTGCGGCGCGCTGGCGCGATTGGGCGCAGATGGGTGAGCCTGTCGATCTGCTCGATGCCGATGCGATGGCGCAAAAACTGGGCAGTCGGCGCTATATGGGCGGTCTGCTCGATCACCGGGCAGGCACGGTGAACCCGATGGGATATGCCCGCGGTCTGGCGCGTGCCGCGCGTGCCGCTGGTGCCGGGATCAGCACAGGCGTCAGAGTCACGGGGCTGGAACAGACCGGGGCCGGTTGGCGGGTCCAGACCGATGCTGGGCCGATCACGGCGCGTGCCGTGGTCTTGGGCACCAATGCCTATACCGACACGCTTTGGCCGGGGCTCAAGCGCAGCTTCACGCCGATCTGGTATTTCCAGCTTGCCACCGAACCCTTGGCCGCGCGGATCGCGGGGATCTTGCCCGAGGGGCAGGGGGTCTGGGATACGGCCCCCGTGATGCGCTCGATTCGGCGCGATGGCGCGGGGCGGCTGATCATCGGTTCGATGGGACGGGTGCATGGCGATACTACGCGCGGTCTGTCGCAGCGTTGGGCGCAGCGCGAGCTTGCCCGGATGTTTCCGGCCCTCGGCCCGGTCCGTTTCGAGGAGGCATGGGATGGCCAGATCGCCATGACGCCCGACCATTTGCCGCGCGTTCATGAATTGGCGCCGGGGCTCTATACCCCGATCGGCTATAATGGGCGTGGGATCACCACCGGCACGATCTTTGGCCAAGCCATCGCGGGGTTGTTGACGGGGCGTGACGCGGCCGCGTTGCCCTTGCCGATCACATCCGTCGCCCCCGTGGCCAGCGCACCCATGATGCGCAGGGTCTATGCGCTTGGCTTCGCCGCCCAGCAGTTTTTGCGCAGCCTGTAACAGGGCGCGATCGTTGCGAATCGCCCCGTCAGCGGTAGGTCGTCGGTCCTTGGACAGCCCACTGGTTCGTCGCAATCTGGGCCAAGCCGTGCGAAAATGGCGTTTTCTGCCCGTTCCAAGACGCGAATTGGCCACTCTTTCCGTGGCTTGGCAGTATTCAGGCTGAAATAATGGTCCTATAGTGCTTTAGCTGCGTTTTCGCCTGGGAGGGACGCCACGATGATACGCTCCGAGCTCATTCAGAAGCTATCTGAAGAAAACCCGCATCTTTACCAGCGCGATGTCGAACGGATCGTCAACGCGATCTTCGAAGAGATCATCGAAGCGATGGCCAGTGGCAATCGGGTCGAGTTGCGCGGTTTTGGTGCATTTTCGGTCAAACAGCGCGATGCGCGCACCGGCCGTAATCCGCGCACCGGCGAAAGCGTCGCGGTCGAGCAAAAGCATGTGCCTTTCTTCAAGGCCGGCAAACTGCTACGCGACCGGCTGAACGGAGACGCCTGACCCCAGCCCGGAGTTTTGCCCATGACCATCTTGCGTATCGCAAAATACCTTTTCCTTTTCGTCGTCGCGATCGCATTGGTGCTTATGGCGCTGGCCAACCGGGAAACCGTCGTGATCGAGATGGTGCCCGAGGCCTTGGTGGGCTGGTTCGGCATGCAATACGCAATCGCGCTGCCTCTCTTCGTGGTCATTCTTGGCGCGGTGATGGTGGGCGTTCTGGTCGGCTTCGTGTGGGAATGGTTGCGTGAGCATCGCCATCGTGCGGATGCAAAGCTCCATAAACGCGCCGCCCAATCGCTGGAGCGCGAGGTCAAGACGCTCAAGGGTGGCACGGGCCAAGATGCGCAGGATGATATCCTGGCACTGGTTGACGGAACCGGCCCGGCGCGCTGAGAATATGGACATCGCGATCAAATTCTGTGGGCTGACCCGGCCGCAGGACATCGACGCCGCCATAGCGGCCGATGCGCGCTATGTGGGCTTTGTCTTTTTCCCAAAATCGCCGCGCCATGTGACGCTTGATCAAGCGCGCGCCTTGGCGCTTTCGGTTCCGCCCGGCGTGGCCAAGGTGGCGCTGACTGTCGACGCTGATGATGCGGCCTTGAGCGCACTGCTCGCCGAGGTGCCGGTCGATATCTTGCAGCTGCATGGCCATGAAAGCCCCGCCCGCGTGGCCGAGGTGCGCGCGCGCTTCGGCCTGCCAGTGATGAAGGCGCTTGGCATTGCCGATGCCGGTGATCTGTCGCAGATCGACGCATACCAAGGTGTGGCCGATCAGCTTTTGATCGATGCCAAGCCGCCCAAGGGGGCCGATCTTCCGGGTGGCAACGGGCTTTCATTCGATTGGCGGCTTTTGGCTGGGCGCAAATATTGGACCCGGCCTTGGATGCTGGCGGGTGGTCTGACACCCGACAATGTGGCCGAGGCGGTGCGCCTGACCGGCGCGCGGCAGGTCGATGTCTCCTCGGGGGTAGAGGGCGCGCCGGGGGTCAAGGATGCAGGGCGGATGGTGGATTTCGCGACCGCTTTGAATCCAGCCTGAATGAGTTTTCCCGGAGCGGCCCTTGCCCCGCGCCCATCGCCGCGCTACCCCTCCTTCCGACCAAGGGGAGGCGACCATGCCTGACGACATTCTCAACAGCTTCATGACCGGCCCGGATGACCAGGGCCGCTTCGGTGATTTCGGCGGGCGTTTCGTCTCCGAGACCTTGATGCCGCTGATCCTCGAATTGGAACGCCAATATGAGCATGCCAAGACCGACGACAGCTTTTGGGATGAGATGCATTTCCTGTGGAAGCATTATGTCGGTCGCCCCAGCCCGCTCTATTTCGCCGAGCGCCTGACCGAGCGTCTGGGCGGGGCCAAGATCTATTTCAAGCGCGACGAGCTGAACCACACCGGCGCGCATAAGATCAACAATGTGCTGGGCCAGATCATCCTTGCCCGCCGCATGGGCAAGACCCGTATCATCGCGGAAACCGGCGCGGGCCAGCATGGCGTGGCGACCGCCACCGTCTGTGCCAAATTCGGGCTGAAATGCGTGGTCTATATGGGCGCGCATGATGTGCAGCGTCAAGCACCCAATGTGTTCCGGATGAAGCTTTTGGGGGCCGAGGTGATCCCTGTCACCTCCGGGCGCGGCACGCTCAAGGATGCGATGAACGACGCGCTGCGCGATTGGGTGACCAATGTGCGCGACACCTTCTATTGCATCGGCACAGTCGCCGGTCCGCATCCCTACCCGGCGATGGTGCGCGATTTCCAGTCGATCATCGGCAAGGAAACCCGCGAACAGATGATGGAGGCCGAGGGCCGCCTGCCCGATACGATCATCGCCGCCATCGGTGGCGGATCGAACGCGATGGGGCTTTTCTACCCTTTCCTGGACGAT
>JAQCLA010000105.1 GCA_027592105.1 Pseudomonadota bacterium
CACGCGCCGCTGGCATTAAGGATTTCATCTTCGTCACCAGCCGGGGGAAATCCGCACTCGAGGATTATTTCGATAATGCCCCTGAGTTGGAGAACCAGCTGCGCAAGAAGGGCAAGACAGACCTGCTTGAGGCGCTGAAGACCACCAATATGGAATCGGGTGCCATTGCCTATATTCGCCAGCATCGCGCGATGGGTCTGGGTCATGCGGTCTGGTGCGCGCGGCGGCTGTTGGGCAATGAATCCTTTGCCGTGATCCTGCCCGATGATGTGATCGCCGCCGAAACGCCCTGTTTGCAACAGATGGTCGAGGCCCATGCCGAGATCGGCGGCAATATGGTCGCCGCGATGGAGGTGCCTGCCGCCAAAACCTCGGCCTATGGTGTGCTTGATATCAAGCAAGACATGGGGTCCGTCGTCTCGGTCAAGGGGATGGTCGAAAAGCCCGCGCAAGGCACAGCGCCCTCGAACTTGGCGGTGATCGGTCGCTACATTCTGACGCCCGCGATCATGGACAATCTCAACAAGATCAAAACCGGCGCAGGCGGCGAAGTGCAGTTGACCGATGCGATCGCGCAGGAGATCGCAAATTCGGACAATGTCTATGGTTTCCGGTTCCGCGGGCAGCGTTTCGATTGCGGCTCAAAGGCGGGCTTTTTGCAGGCGACAGTCGCCTTTGCATTGGGCCGCGATGATCTGCGCGACGAATTTTCCCAATATCTGGGTGATCTGATGGCGGCGCGCAACGCCGCGGAATAGGCATGGGGCCGCCGCGATGCCCGGTCTTTCGCAAGCGGGTGTGATCTGGCTGGATGTGACGCGGCTCGTCAGCCGCGCTGGGCGTGGCGTCTTGACAGGTATCGACCGGGTCGAACTGGCCTATCTTGAACATCTCCTGACATGCCCGACCGCCGCGGTGCGGTTTTTGCTGCGCTCGACGCGTGGCTACATCTTGCTCGATAAAGATGGCGGCAAGGCGTTGCGCGACCTCGTGATAGGCCAGATGCCGCTTGGCTCGGCGGATCGGCTATCGCGGTTATTCGGAAAAGGCACCGATCCGCGTCATCGGGTCGAAGCATCCTTGCGTCCCTTGGCCATCGCGCGCTGTTTGCGTGGCGGATTGGGGCGCATGATCGGACGTATGGCAAAGGGGCCGGGCTGGTATCTCAATATCGGGCATACGGGGCTTTCCGCCGCGCGACTGGCGGCTTTTGCTTCCCAGTCAGAGATGCGCGTTGCGGTATTGATCCACGACCTGATCCCGATCACGCACCCCGATCTCAAGCCGAACCTTGCCGGACAGACCAGCATTCGCGTCGATACCGCCTGGGCGACGCAATCGGCGATCCTGCAGGGTATGGCCAATGTCACCTTGCCCCATGCCCTGATCCGCGAGGAAGAGATGCAAGCAGCGCTGCACGATCTGGCCCGTGCAGCAGGGGTGACCGACCCCCCGCATCCCAAGCCAGAGGGTATTCCGACTCCGATCGCGCTTGACGCCATCTATGACGGCACTGTCGAGAAAGCGGCCCTCGATGCCTATCGGCGCGATTACCTGAACCTTGGCTTTCAGCGATGGAACGAGGCTTGAGCGCGTTGCGATCAGGCCGCTTTCGATGTCGCGTATTCGGTGAGCAGCGTATGCAATGTCGCCGCATCGCTATTGGCGCGCAGCTTTGCCCGTAGGCCTGCATCGCGCAAAGTGCGTGATACGAGCGCCAAAGCCTTGAGGTGATCGACGCCGGTATCGGCCGGCGCGAACAGGGCAAAGACCAGATCGACAGGCTGTTTATCGGCCGCATCGAAATCGACCGGCTTTTCAAGCCGGAAGAACGCGCCATGCACCTCGGTCAACTCGGGCAGCCGCGCATGCGGCAGCGCCACGCCATGTCCAACCCCCGTTGGTCCAAGGCTTTCGCGTTCCTGCAATGCGTCGAAGATCTGGCCTTCGGGCAATTCGATCAGATCATGCGCCAATGCCGAGATCGATTGCATCAGGCGTTTCTTACTCGTGACGTCGGTCAATACTTTGACGGCGCGCGGCTTCAAAAGCGACGACAAATCCATTTCATACCCCGTAATGATCCGGGAACCGGATCTGTTTCGCGCACCGCAGACTTATGGCGCGGTGCGCGTATTGGTCATTCTGGTCGCGGGTCTATCCAGCCGACATTTCCATCGTCACGCCGGTAAACCACGTTCACACCGCTATGCTTTTCGTTCCGAAAGACCATGACGGATGCGCCGGCCAACTCCATCTGCATCACGGCTTCACCCACTGAGAGCGACGGAATTTTCGCTTCCATCTCAGCCACGATAATGGGCTGAAGATCTTGCGGCTCATGTTCCTCTTCATCATGCCCGGCTGGCGCGAGGACATACATCGGCGCGTCGCTGGTTTCAACGGGGCTTTGCCGATCGCGGTGGTGATCCTTCAGCCGCCGCTTATAACGGCGCAGCTGTTTCTCCATTTTCTCGCAAGACCCCTCGAAAGCGGCATAGATCTCATGCGCATGCCCTTTGGCCGATGCCGTCAAACCCGTCGAAAGGTGGACCGTTGTTTCACAGACGAATTCCGACCCTGACCGCGAGAAAAAGACCGTCGCATCGGTCGGGCGCTCGGCATATTTGCTGACGGTCGCGCCAAGGCTGGTCTTTACATGGGTTTGCAAGGCTTCGCCGATATCGATCTGCTTTCCGGTGATTTGGTAGCGCATGTGGTCTCCACCATTCGTAGGCACGGGGCGTTCATGGATCGGGATGGCCCATGCGCCGCGCGCGAGATATGTTCGGTCTGTTTCGGTTAAGGGCGATCCAGAGCCCCCCGTGTGGGGCTTTTCCCGGGCGCGGCCCGGTGGGATCAGGGATGAAGCGAACGCGAACATCACCCGCATTAGGCGACGCCTGTGGCTGGCTGTCAACGACAAGCAGAGCGCTTGGTTACGTAATCCGGAAGCTTTGTCCAAGATAGACGCGCCGGACATCCTCGTCGCGCACCACCTCGTCGGGGGTTCCGGATTTAATGATGACCCCATCATGCAGAATATAAGCACGATCCACGATTTCGAGCGTCTCGCGGACATTGTGATCGGTGATCAGCACACCGATTCCCCGCGACTTGAGGTCTTGCACGAGGTTCCTGATATCGCCCACGGCAATCGGGTCGACACCGGCAAACGGCTCGTCCAGCAAAACATAGCGTGGGCGTGATGCCAGGCAGCGCGCAATCTCGACACGGCGCCGCTCGCCGCCCGAAAGCGAAAGGGCGGCTGCGCGGCGGAGATGGCCGATCGAAAAATCGGCCAACAATTCTTCCAGCCGATCATTGCGCCGCGCGCGGTCAGGTTCCACGATCTCCAGGATGGCGAGAATATTCTCTTCCACGCTGAGGCCGCGGAAAATCGACATTTCCTGTGGCAGGTAGCCGATCCCGGCGCGCGCGCGGCGATACATCGGCAAAAGCGTCACATCACGGCCATCGATGGTCACCGTGCCGCCATCGGGTGTGATCAGCCCCGCGATACAATAAAACGACGTGGTTTTGCCTGATCCATTCGGACCCAGTAGTGCGACGACCTCGCCACGGGCCAAGGTGATCGACACATCACGGATCACCGGCCTTTTGCGGTAGGATTTGCGCAGCCGGTCCACGACCAGACCTTGCGCGCCTTGCGTGACGCTGAGAGGGGGGCGTGCCTCGCTCATGGGGCGGACTGCGGTGTGAGAACGGTGCGCACCCTGCCTTCGACGATGCCATCGCCGGTGGTCATATCGACCACCATGCTGTCGCCCGCGATGGTCGTCGTCCCTTGGGTCACCAAAACATCCCCTGTCATCGTCAGGGTTGCGGCGGCGACGGAATAGACCGCATCCTCTCCTTCGGCGGCATCTTCACCGCGGGTGATCAAAACGCCGCCCGTGGCGATGACCTCATCCACGCCGCGCTGCCCATCAATGTCGCTATAGATCACCTCGACATCTTCGGCGGCGATCCGCAGATCGCCCTGAATGATGATGACATTGCCCGAAAACAGCGCACGCCCATTTGTTTGATCGATGGTGAGATTGTCCGACACCGCCTCGACCGGCTGATTGGAATCATGGGCCACGCCGCCAAACCCAATCGCAACTTGTGCGGTGGCTGGCTGGATCACCCCAACCAAACCGGCAACTGCAAGAGCGATAAGCGATAGGCGAAGGGTCATTATCCGTCTTTTCAATTCTGCACGTCGTATAGCAGGCGAACGCCGCCTGTGAAATGCACCAAAGCCTGCCCTTCGGGTCCGGTCAATTGCATCGCGCCCGCTTCGAGCTTCATTCCCGGCCCGCGTAGCATGATCGCACCGGGTGAGGTCATCTGCATCGTGGCCATCGCGACGAGAATGCGCTCGGACATTAGTTGATAGCCTGCCGTGGTTTGCGCGTTTACCGCCCCCGTCAGATCGACGATTTGTGCGAGAGAATCATAATCGCCGTGGTCCGCTGTCAGGTGCAGGTTTTCGCCGTCCTTCAACGCGACTTCGGTTTCCACCCTGTCCATTTGCAACGTGTTGGGGTCATCCATCCGCTGCGCCGCGCGATCCGCGGTCAGCGTGACGGGCTGGCCATCGCCCAAGATACCCGCGAAACGCGGCTCGGTCAGGCGCCGCTCGGTGCCGAGTTGGCCGATATCGACATCATTGAACAGCAAGGCATCTTGCGGGTTAGGGGTGCGCGAGAACAAAAACAGCGTCGACAAAAGCCCAAGCGCCGTCAGTGGCAGCAAAACCTTGGCCCAAGACACCAGCGTTGAATATCGGTTCGGCCCCGCCATCGGCCCTGCCTAGTGGCTGAAAATGTCGATTTCCGGCCAACCGGCAAGGTCAAGCCGGGCACGGGTCGGCAAGAAATCGAAACAGGCCTGCGCGATCTCGGTCCTGCCTTCGCGGGCCAAGAGCGGATCAAGCGCCTCTTTCAGGCGATGCAGGTAAAGCACATCCGAGGCGGCATAGGCTTTCTGCGCCTCGGTCAGATCGGGCGCGCCCCAATCCGATGTCTGCTGCATCTTGGAGATGTCGGTATCGAGCAACTCTTGCAGAAGGTTCTTGAGCCCGTGGCGGTCGGTGAATGTGCGGATCAGCTTGGAGGCGATCTTGGTGCAATAGACCGGGGCGGTAAGCGCGCCAAAGGCATGATACATCACCGCGATGTCGAAGCGGCCAAAGTGAAACAGCTTCAGCACCGCAGGGTCGGTTAAAAGCCGCGACAGGTTGGGCGCGGTCTTTTGGCCCGGCGCGATCTGCACCAGATGAGCATCGCCATCACCAGCCGAGAGTTGAACAAGGCAAAGCCTGTCGCGATGCGGGTTCAGGCCCATCGTTTCGCAATCGATGGCGACGACCGACCCAAGGTTCAGCCCGTCGGGCAGATCATTTTGATGGAAATGAATGGTCACGATCCGATCCCCTTATGCCGCGTTTGTCGTGACATAAGCCCCCCGGCGCTCAAATGCGACAGGTTTCGCAAACTTGCGCAGTGCTGCGCCGGTCACGATACCGCGCAAATGCAATTTCCGATTTCGGGAAGTGACGACCGACACAAGGTCGATTGGTGCCCAGGAGATGTTGATGGTTCCTGATCCAAGAGCCATTCATCGTTCAACACTCAATGTTTATTGATATGTCGTAACGACAGTTCATCACAAGTGGGTCTCTTCTGGTCAGTAATTTGGTCAGTACTAGTAGGATCCCCTGCATGTTCCCTGGTGTCGGTCCACTAAGCAGGAACCCGCCCTTTCCAAACGTACCTCTGCTCGTTCCCTAAGGATCTCTGAGGGGGGTGGGCATGGGCCAGACGGGGGGTGCCCGTAGTAGATACATGGCCTCTGCCAGCGGAGAGGTTTTTGAAGTTCCCTGAGTATAGCCCGAGTGTCACGGCGGATTTAGCCTGACCCCGAAGTGTCAGCCCCGCTTGTAGCCTAAGCTGAGATTGTGATCAGTCTCGCAGGTATCCCCTGAGCAGCACTCAAAGATGTTGGACTTGCAGGTCACACACTGCTCATGCCCATGCACCACCACCGTATGCAGGGGGGACTGGCATCGTGGGCAGCGTTGCTTATGCGCATTGGCGGGGATGGTCGTGTTGTCCATCCATCAAGTCAGTCAAAACGTCTGAGTACTGTAAGGGGGTCTAGTCTTTGATGTGAGAGTGGAAGTGGGGGGATCATGTCTCCCCAGTTGGGGACAGACTGCTATAGATACTTTAATAGGACTTTGTCCCCTTGTCCTCTCACTCTCAGATGGGGATCATGAACCCCCGCCATCCTTACCAGGATCAAGATGAAGTCATGAAGCTAGAGTTCCACCACATCAACTATGTCGCTGAGGACGTTGACAGGCTGCATGACTTCTACACCAACATCCTCGGTCTAGTTGACATACCGATGACCTCGTTCCCCAGACCAGATGCTACATCTACTAGCGGCTATGATGGGAAGATCAGGTTTGCCACTGATGGTCAGATGCAGATGCACCTCGCCACCAAGGACCTAACCGTCGCCTTCAAGAATGGGGAGGTGATCAACCCAGTTGAACGGGGTCATATTGCCTTCAGGACAGATGACATCGAGGCCTTCAAGGCGCTGTTGGATCAGCACTCCATCCCCTACTCAGACTATGGGACTGCCTTTGCCAAGGAGTGGCATCAGGTGTTCTTCCATGACCCAGAGGGCAACGTCATCGAAGTGCATCAGGCTGTCGGCTGACCATGAGAACACCAAAACTGAAAGATACCAGTGACAGCCTCTGGAATAGCATCAGCAGCTTCGGCTAGAACTTGATGCAGCGTCTCGTGCGGTATGCCCATCACTGAGTGGCCATTGTCATCCATCAGATGCACCATGATCGGCGTAATCAGATGCCCGTCAGAGCGCCCCGCCGCTTGAAGCGGGCGACGTCAAGGAGGCGGAAAGGTCGACTATAGCTGCCCGTAGAATGAACGAATAGCTATTGCGAAAAAGCTGCGGCGCAAACAGTCAATCGCTCCGCAGGTATGTTTTGACATTTAGAGCCGATCAACTGTGCGCGAAGACTGATCCAGCGTACACACTGGCCATCGTCATCGGTAGTTCTTCCGCAGCTTGGGCACGAATTTCTGCGATGCGTTGTTGTGCTTTTTCTGCTTTCTGCGCGTCGGCATATTCAGTTATGACGCAAAAGCTTTTGTCGCCCGTGCGAACCATCTGAACTCGGTCTGCCCCGACGGACATGATCATGGGCACAAATCTATCCCGTGCAAGCGCCTCATGGGCATCGGTCCATTCCGTCACATCCCATAGTGATATTGTAGAATAAGTCATAACATATTCCTTTTTCTCCGACATTCCCCAAATGGCCTGCCTACTGACGTTAAGATCGCCAGAAGCCGACCTCTGGGCAAGCATTTTTCGCCCCGAATGGTGTCTGTGATCTCTGGTTATGCCGATGGACCCCGTTGGAAGCAGCAACCAATATCCCAATAGTAACACCATGACGAAGCTTTCAGCCATCGACGGCCACGTGATCCATTTATACTGCCGTTGCGGCCACTCTGCTGGGTTGACCGAACTACTACACTCAACTGGGCATCAGCGGGTCTCCTTAAGTCGATGCTTTCAGACTATCAGATCACGCCCAAAGTGGCAGGTTTTTCAGACCTTCCTTAAGATAGCGGTTTAGACTTCAGACATAATAGAAAGAATTGGTCCCATAGTTTCTTCAACCATTGAGTGACCCATTTTTTCAATTGTTTGTTTGCGCATTTCTTGACGCCTTGCGTTTTCTTCCTGAGCGTCTGCCTCTGAAGAATAAATCATAACTGACTGATGCGTGTTTTCATCAATCTTAAACCAGATAATGTCTTCTGCTTTAGTATTTGATCTATGCTCACGATGCCATTCTTGCATGGTTTCTGCGCTTGGAACGCCATCTGGCCAAGACCACTTTGTGTGAACTGCATATTTCGCCATTTTATTATCTCCCTTGTAAAAGGTAAGACTAGTAAACCACAGCATGGATCTGTTTGACAACTTTAAAAAAGTTGACGTTAGGTCACACTATTTGATAATCTTCCATCTGGCATTGGCGCTACGACTAACAAAGAAGCAGTCGAATGCATGGGTAGTGGCTCAAGTGATGGACGCCTAAAGAACATCGGATCATTCCGTATCAACTCTAAGCCCCTGCTTGATGATCCACGGCTTACCTCTGCACTCTCCGTCAGCCTAAGCCACTCCTTGGGCCTGAGTGCCACTGCATCCATGAACCCTTCACACCAGTCCATAGCGATCACATGGCCTTCCTTGGCCTGCCA
>JAQCLA010000106.1 GCA_027592105.1 Pseudomonadota bacterium
TTTTTCAGCGTCTCGACGCGTTCGTCGGTCCAGGACATGCCCGTCTCCTGATCTGAGGGCCGAATTCAAACAGCGCGGCCCAAGACCACCTCATATGACGGGGTCTTGACCGGAATTGAAGCCCCATTCTAGCCGGGCCACGGTTGGGCGCAAGGCCAAGCCTTATTTGTTGCGCCGATGCACAGCCTCGCGCCAAGCCAAAAGCCCCGCGCCGCAGATGATGGTCAGTGCGCCCAGCAGGCTGACCGCGGTGGGAATGACGCCGAAGATCGCCCCATCATAGATCGCCGCAAAGACCAGCGTGAGATAGGAGAACGGCGTGATGAAGCTGGCATCGGCGCGCGCCAAGGCATTGATGAAGAAGACCTGCGCACAGGCCATGACGCAGCCAAGCGCGATCATGCCCGCCCATTGCGCCCCTGTGGGCGGCTGCCAGACCCAGAAGACCGCACAAGCGGCGATCACAAGGCCGATGGAATTATTGAGCAACAAGATCTGCGCCGGGCGCTCGCGGCCCGACAGCCGCTTCATGAAGATCAATTCCAACCCCAGCGCACAGGCCGCACCAAGCGCCAAAAGCGCGCCGGTCTGCATCACCGCGCTGCCGGGGCGGATCAAGATCATCGCACCGGTCAAGGCGATGGCGGCGGCCAGCCAACGCCAGCGGCCCACACGCTCGCCCAAAAGCGGGATAGCAAGGACCATCGCCAGAACCGGGTTGAGAAACGAGATCGCGGTTGCATCCGAGAGCGGGATGGTCGCGGCGGCAGCAAACATCAAGGTAACACCGGCCCAGCCGCAAAAGGTGCGGATCGCATGGGTTTTGACATCGGGTCTGCTGAATTGCGGGCGCAAAGCCGCGACCGTCGCCGCGATCACGACCCATGCAAAGAGAAAGCGCCCGAAACTGACCTGAAGCGGGTGAAGGGCTGGGCCGAGCCTATCCGTGCCAAGCGCCTTGGCAATCAAGGTGGTGCCGGCCAAAAGCGCCGTGGCGCAGATCATCAGCGCGATCGCCCGGCCCGGTTCCGCATGCCGCTTGGGTGCGGGCAAGGCCGCTGGTGGCACAAGCGCCTGTGGCGTCAAGGGCTGCGTCTTGGGCAAATCCTTTGGCCTTTTCGCATTATAGCCCCAGACACCAGCGCAGGATCGCCTTTTGCGCATGCAGCCGGTTCTCGGCCTCGTCGAAGACCACGGATTGCGGCCCGTCCATCACCGCATCGGTGACCTCTTCGTTGCGATGGGCGGGAAGGCAATGCATGAACAGCGCGTCGGGCTTAGCCTGCGCCATCAGTGCCGCGTTGACCTGGTAGGGGCGCAGCTGGTTATGACGGCGCTCGCGGGTGGTTTGGCTGTCATGCATCGACACCCAAGTATCGGTCACCACCAGATCGGCCCCCGCCACTGCGCGGGCGGGATCGCGGATGATCTCGACAGCCACGCCTTTGGCGCGTGCCTCCTCGAGGAAGACCCGCTCGGGGTCGAGCGGTTCTGGCCCGGAAAAGATCAGGTCGAACCCGAATTGCCCCGCCGCATGGGCAAAGCTTGCAAAGACATTATTGCCATCCCCGCACCACACCACCTTTTTGCCCGCGATGGGGCCGCGATGCTCCTCGTAGGTCTGGATATCGGCCATGATCTGGCAGGGGTGGGTGCGGTTGGTCAGCCCGTTGATCACGGGGACGGTGGCATGTTCGGCCATTTCCAGCAGCACATCCTCTTCATAGGTGCGCAGCATGATCAAATCGACATAGCGCGACAGCACGCGCGCGGTATCAGCGATGGTTTCGCCATGGCCGAGCTGCATCTCGGAGCCGGTCAACACCATGGTCTGCCCGCCCATTTGGCGCACGCCGACATCGAAGCTGACACGGGTGCGGGTCGAGGGTTTCTCGAAGATCAGCGCGACCATGCGACCGGCCAAAGGCTGGTCGTCATCAAGCGCACCCTTGGGGCGGTCTGCGCGCGCGCGCTTCATCGCCGCCGCCTGATCGATCATGCTGCGCAGCTGGGTGGGATCGGTTTTGTTGATATCGAGGAAATGGGGCATCGGTCTGGCCTTTCGGCTAAGGGTGGAGCGAGGGGGCTGTCTGCCCCCCTCGACCCCCCGAGAGTATTTGGAAAGCAAAGATGGGATCAGGCAGCCGCAATCTTTTTGCTGACGGCGCTTGCAGCAGTATCAAGTCGGGCGATGCCTAGGGCGATCTCATCTTCGGTGATGGTCAGCGCCGGCAGGATGCGCACGACATTGTCGCCTGCGGGCACGGTCAGGATTTCGGCCGCGTAACCGGCGGCGACGATATCGGTGTTGAGCGCCTTGCATTTGAGCCCAAGCATCAGCCCCGCGCCGCGCACGCCTTCGAAAACATCGGGGTGGGCAGCCACAAGCCCTTCAAGCTTTTGGCGTAGAAAGCCTGATTTCTTGCGCACATCCTCAAGGAAACGGGGCTTGGTGATTTCGTCCATCACCGCCGCCCCTACGGCGCAACCAAGCGGGTTGCCGCCATAGGTCGAGCCATGCGTACCTGCCGTCATGCCGCGCGCGGCGCTTTCGGTCGCCAAAAGCGCGCCGATCGGGTAGCCGCCGCCTATGCCCTTGGCCACCATCATGATGTCGGGGGTGATCCCCGCCCATTCATGCGCAAAGAGCCGCCCCGTGCGGCCAACACCGCATTGGATCTCGTCAAAGATCAGCAGCAGCCCATGTTCGTCGCACAGATCGCGCAGCCCTTTGAGGCATTGATCGGGCAAAGGCCGGATACCGCTTTCGCCTTGCACCGGTTCGACCATGATCGCACCCACATCGGGGGCTGCCGCCGCTTCGCGCAGTGCCGCGTGATCACCAAAGGGCAATTGCCGGAAACCCGGCAAAAGCGGGCCGAAGCCCTTGGTCAGCTTTTCCGAACCCGCCGCCGAGATCGCGGCGATCGAGCGGCCGTGAAAAGCCCCCTCGAAGGTCAGGATCGTCGTGCGATCTGGCGTGTCGCTCTCATGCCAATATTTGCGCGCCATCTTGACGGCAAGCTCGGTCGCCTCGGTGCCCGAGTTGCAGAAAAATACCGTGTCGGCGAAGCTATGTTCGACCAGCCGCTCGGCCAGCGCCTCTTGCTGGGGGACGATATAGAGGTTCGATGTGTGCCACAGTGCACCCGCCTGTTCGGTCAGGGCCTTGACCAGCGCAGGGTGCCCGTGGCCCAGCGACATCACCGCGATGCCCGATCCGAAATCAAGGAAACGTCGCCCGTCGCCCGTGATCATCCACGCGCCTTCGCCTTTGACGAAGGACAGTTTGGCGCGGTTGTAGCTCGGCAGGACAGGCGAAATCATCTCCGTCTCCATGACTGGACCTAAAGATCCTGCATTGCGCAGGGCGTGGCCCGAGTCAATTGATGGATCGTGTTGGGGTCGCGCCAGCGCGAAGATCGCTGCCCCTTCTCTGTTTCAAAAATATCCCGGGGGAGGCCGTAGGCCGGGGGCAGAGCCCCCTCTTTGCTTATGCGACCTCTGACAAGGCGACCTTGGGCATGACGCCCAGCGCGGCACAGACATCGCGCGTCAGGTCGGGGGCGTTGAGGGTGTAGAAATGCAAATCCTCCACCCCGCCTGCGATCAGATCGGTGCAAAGCTCGGTCGCAAGCGCGGTCGACAACAGTTGTTCGCGCCCGTCACGGATCGCTTTGTCATAGGCCTCATCCAGCCACGCAGGGATCGCGGTGCCGCAGCTTTGGGCGAATTTGTGCACACCGGTCCAGCTATTGATCGGCAAGATGCCGGGGATGATCGGCGTATGGATGCCCGCGGCCGCGCAGGCATCGCGGAAGCGAAAGAATGTCTCGGCCTCGAAAAAGAACTGGGTGATGGCCGAGGAAGCGCCCGCATCGATCTTGCGCTTGAGGTAATCGACGCAGTCTTGCATCGATCCCGCTTCGGGGTGGGGGTCGGGGTAGGCACCGACCCGCAGGTGAAACTTGCCCATTTCGGCCAGGGCCGCGATCAAGGCGATGGAATCGGCGAAACCATCGGGGTGCGGGGTGAAGCGGCCCTGACCTTTCGGCGGGTCACCGCGGAGCGCCACGATCTGGGTGACGCCGGCGGCGGCATAGCTTTCGGCGATGGCCAGCGTCTCGGCGCGGGTGGCATCGACGCAGGTCAGATGCGCGGCCACCTGCACACCGTAATTGGCATGGATCGTCTTGACGGCGTCATGGGTCAGCGTGCGCGTCGTGCCGCCCGCCCCGTAGGTGACCGAGACAAACTCGGGCGCAAGCGGGGCCAGCACGCCAAGTGTCTCCCAAAGCCGGAAAGAGGCTTCCAGCGATTTGGGGGGAAAGAACTCGAACGAAACGCGGGGGCTGGGCATGATCTATCCAATGCTTGATCTCTTGGGCATGGATGTCGCATAGACTGGGCTTTGCGGCAAATTCATAATCTTCAAGATCAATATGAGTCACACATGCATCTCGAGTTTCGGCACCTGCGCACTATCAAGGCCATTCATGAGGAGGGCGGGCTGGCGCGCGCGGCCGATCGGCTGCACATCACGCAAAGCGCGCTGAGCCATCAGATCAAGGGGCTGGAGGATCAGGCGGGGCTTGAGTTGTTCGTGCGCCGCTCCAAGCCGATGAAGCTGTCGCCTGCGGGGATCAAGCTATTGCGGCTGGCCGAGGAGGTTTTGCCGCGCATCGCGGCGCTGGAAGATGAGTTCGACAATCTGCGCAAGGGCAAATCAGGCCGCCTGCATATCGCGATTGAATGTCATGCCTGTTTCGATTGGCTTTTGCCGGTGCTCGACGCGTTTCGCGTGGGCTGGCCCGATATCGATGTCGATATCCGCCCCGGCCTGCAATTCGAGGCGCTGCCTGCGCTTTTGCGCGAGGAGGTGGATTTTGTCGTCTCCTCCGACCCCGAGAACTTGGCCGGTGTCGATTTCACGCCGCTGTTTGATTATGAGCCCGTTTTTGTGTGTGCCGCCGACCATCCGCTAGCGGCCAAACCTTTTATCGAAGCGGCTGATTTCGCCGATCAGGCGCTGATCACCTATCCGGTGGAGCGCGCGCGGCTTGATGTGTTCAGCCAGCTTTTGTTCGCGGCCGGGGTCGAGCCGAAATCGATCCGGCAGGTGGAATTATCGGCGGTGATCTTGTTGCTTGTCGCCTCTGGGCGCGGGGTGGCGGTGTTGCCTGATTGGGTGGTGCGCGATCATGCCAAGCATCCCTCGTTGGTGACGCGGCGGCTGACCGAAAATGGGATCACGCGGCGGCTCTATGGTGCGACGCGGGCCGCTGATACGGCCAAGCCCTTCATGGCGCAGATGCTCAAGCTGAGCCGTAGTGAGCCGCCCAAGCTACAACGCAGATGAGCGCGCCTCATCCCTTTTTGGCCCATCCGCGCCCCTTGGCCGTCGCCCATCGCGGTGGATCGCTGGAGGCGGAGGAAAACACCATGGCCGCGTTTCAGCATGCGGTGGACCTAGGATACACCCATATCGAGACCGATGTGCATGCGACCCGCGATGGGGTGGCGGTGATCCATCATGATGCGACGCTGGCGCGGATGATGGGCGATCCGCGCGCGATTGCCGATCTGGATTGGGCCGAACTGGCGCTTGTGCGCAGCTTGCGTGGGGCGGCCATCCCGCGGGTTGATGCGCTTTTGGCGGCGTTTCCCGATCTGAACATCACCTTCGAGTTGAAATGCGACCGGGTGGCTGCGCCCTTGGCCGATGCGATCACGCGGGCGGGTGCTGTGGGCCGGGTCTGTGTCGGGTCGTTTTCGGCTGCGCGGACGGCGGCGATACGGGGGCTTTTGGGCCCTGATCTCTGCTGGTCGCCTGCTCATGCGGGGGTGGGCGCGCTTTGGCTGGCAGGGTTCGGCCTGCCCCTGCCGCGCCCCGATTTCGCCGTGGTGCAGGTGCCGCCCGTGTTTCGCGGCATTCCGGTGGTGACCCGGCGTTTCATGGCGGCGGCCACGCGGCTTGGGGTCGATGTGCAGGTCTGGACGGTCAATGAGCCCGACCAGATGGTGCATCTGCTCGATCTTGGGGTGGGGGCGATCATGACGGATCGGCCGCTTGTGCTGCGCGATTTGCTGCAAGCGCGCGGTCAATGGCAGCCCGATCCGTCGCGCGCATGAGGCGGCTGCGATCTAGCGGCTTGGCATTCCCCGGTCCGGCGCTTATACGCGCGGCTTGTCTGCGACGGAGAGACCAGCATGCAAGGCAGCGCCAATCTCAACATCATGCTCAAGGCTGCCCGCAAAGCGGGGCGCAGCCTCGTCAAGGATTTCCGCGAGATCGAGAACCTTCAGGTCTCGGCCAAGGGGCCGGGCGATTTCGTCAGCCGTGCGGATCGCGCCGCCGAAGAGATCCTCAAGACCGAATTGATGACCGCGCGCCCCAATTACGGTTTTCTGGGTGAGGAAGGCACACGCATCGAAGGCATCGACCCGACGCGGCGCTGGATCGTCGATCCGCTTGATGGCACGACGAATTTCTTGCACGGCATGCCGCATTGGGCGGTGTCCATCGCGCTGGAGCACAAGGGCGAGATCGTGGCGGGCGTGGTCTATGACCCTGCTAAGGACGAGATGTTTTATGCCGAGAAAGGCGCGGGCTGCTGGCTGAACGACAGCCAGCGTTTGCGCGTCTCGGGCCGCAACAAGATGATCGAATGTGTCTTTGCGACGGGTATTCCCTTTGGCGGTGGCAAATACCTGCCCGCAACGCTGCAGGATCTGGCGCGTTTGATGCCCGCTTGCGCGGGTGTGCGGCGCTGGGGCTCGGCTGCGCTGGATTTGGCCTATGTCGCGGCTGGCCGCTATGATGGCTATTGGGAGCGTGGTCTGAACGCTTGGGATATCGCAGCAGGATTGTTGCTGGTGCGCGAGGCGGGCGGTCTGGTGCAGCCGATCCGCGAGAGTCAGGATATGCTGGCCGACGGCCAGCTTGTCGCCGCATCCGAGCCGATCTTTGACAATTTCGCCGCGATCATCCGCGACCGCAGTTAAACGCGGGCCGGCACCAGTTGCTGGATGATGCCCACCAACAGCAGGTAAAGTGAGCTTGCCGTCACGATGCCGGTCAAGATCGGGTTGGGGCTGAAATCGGTCAGTGCCGCCGTGGCGATCGAACCTGTCCAGATCAACGCCATCGGGAGCGTCAGCCAACGCCAGCGTGCGGTGCGCACGGGGTGGATGAATTTCAGGTTCAAAAACTGCGCCACGCAAAGCGCCACGACAAGGCCTAAGATCATCTCCCACGCGGGGACGATCACCAACAGCGCCAGCGCGACCATGTTCCAGCATCCCGGAAAACCACGAAAGCTTTTGTCTTCGGTCTTCATCCGCGTATCGGCGAAATAAAGCGCCGAGGCGAAGGGGATCAGCAAAACCACCAGCCAACCCGACCAGCCGGGCAAAAGACCCGATTCGTAAAGCGCATAGGCCGGGATCATCACATAGGTCAAAAAGTCGACGATCAGATCGAGCAAGACACCATCGATGATCGGCGCATTCTCGGTGACCGCGTAGCGCCGGGCCAAGGGTCCGTCGATCCCGTCAACCACAAGGGCCACGGTCAACCAGATGGTCATCATCGCCCAATCATGATCACCCGCCGCAAGCAGTGCGAGCATCGCAAGCGATGCGCCGATGGAAGTGAAAAGGTGAACGCTATAGGCCCGAATTCGCATTGAAGTCAGATGACGGGTTCCGCGCGGCTTGGCAACCGAAGATGTGACATTTTCATGACGTTACGCCTTGGGGTGGGCGGCGGCATAGACTTCCATCAGGCGCGCGGTATCGACGGCCGTATAGGCCTGTGTCGTCGAAAGTGAGGCATGGCCCAGCAATTCTTGGATCGCACGCAGATCGCCGCCCGCATCAAGCAGATGGGTGGCAAAGCTATGGCGCAGCGCATGTGGCGTGGCCGTCGCGGGCAGGCCCAGCTGCATGCGCACCTGTTCCATCACGCCTGCCACAAGGCGCGGGTTCAGCGGGCCGCCGCGGATGCCGCGAAACAGCGGCGTGCCGGGGTTGAGTTGATGGGGGCAAAGGGCGCTGTAACGCGCGACCGCGCTGCGCGTGGCGGGCAGCACGGGCACCTCGCGCTCCTTGCCGCCCTTGCCACGAATGCGCAGCGTGTCGGTGAGCGGCAAGCACCCGGCGTCCAGATCCAACGCCTCGGACCGGCGCAGCCCGCAGCCATAAAGCAGCATCATGATGGCGACGTCGCGTGCTGCCACCCAATCGCGCGCGTCATGCGCGCCCACCGCAGTGATCAGCGCCTTGGCCCCATCGACCGAAAGCGGGCGGGGCAGGC
>JAQCLA010000107.1 GCA_027592105.1 Pseudomonadota bacterium
CCAATCTGCCCGAATATTCAGCACCCATCACTGCGGCCCCGCGCAACAAAACGGCGGTTGATGAAGCGGCGGCACCAGCATCGCAAGACCCGCGCGTCGGCGCGCCATACTGCTGAGTCGCATCGGATGCGAATGACGGGAAATTGGCTCCGGCGGTAGGGATCGAACCTACGACCAATTGATTAACAGTCAACTGCTCTACCGCTGAGCTACGCCGGAACTGAGGCTGCGTATAGCAAGCGTGATTTCGGGCGTCCAGTGGGGGCGGAGGAAAAAATCCTTGCGGTCTTTATCGCAGCGAGAATGGCGCCGCGGCGGTGAGGTTTCCTTCGGGTGTGGCGATATTTCTTTCTGAAAGATCAATCAGATGCGCCAATACATTGCGTGCGGCTGCGGGCAGGAGGGCTTGGGCGAGATCGGTATAGATGGTGCCGGCCAATGCGCTTGCGGTCGCGCCCGGCTGGGCGCTGAGTGCCGTGATGATCTGTTCTTCACGGCGCAAGCGATGCGCGATCAGGCTGTCCACGCGCGCCTGTGGGGCATCCACCGCTGCGCCGTGGCCGGGGAAATAGACCCTGTCATCGCGCCCCGAAAGCCGCGCGCAAGAGCGCATGAATGCCCCCATATCCCCATCGGGCGGCGAGACGAGCGAGGTCGACCACCCCATCACCAGATCGCCGGTGAAAAGCGCCCCTTGCCATGCGAAACTCAGATGGTTGGCCATATGGCCCGGTGTGTGCAGCACCGCGATCTCGCCCCATGGGCCTGCGATGATCTCACCCTCGCCGATCCTGTGGTCGGGCGCGAAATCGGGATCGACCCCTTCGCCGCCGCCCACGGCACCGGCTGCGGCCAGCGCTGCCATCGTGGCGCTGCGCCCCCAATCGGAGGGGCCGGCCGCCATCACCGGGGCGCCGCTATGCTGCGCCAAGCTGCGGGCCAGCGGGGAATGGTCGCGGTGCGAATGTGTGACCAGGATCGCGCCGATCCGCTCGCCGGGTGCCAGCGCGGCCAAGATCGCATCGAGATGGGCGGGCATGTCCGGGCCGGGATCGATCACCGCCACCTCACCTTCGCCCAGAAGATAGGTGTTGGTGCCTTGGGCCGTCATCGGCGAGGGGTTGGGGGCAATCACGCGTCGCAGCCCCGGTTCCAATATGCGCATGCCGCTTTCGCTTTCCATCTGCCTTGCTGCCCGTTTATGTGGGTGCATGATGTTCGGATGGCTCAAACGCATGATGCCGCGGGGGCTTTATGGCCGGGCCGCATTGATTTTGCTCGTGCCGATCATCACGTTGCAGATTGTCGTGTCGGGCCAGATCCTGCAACGCTATTTCCGCGAGGTTGCGGCGCAGATGTCGACGGCATTGGCGCTTGATCTGCAATTGGTCGCCGATGCCGTTGCCGCCGGAGAGGGGCAAGCCCGCGGGATTGCCGCCGCATTGAAGATCGACATCGCCATGGCCCCGCCCAGCCTGCTGCGCGATCAGCGTGTCCTTTACGATTTGACCGGGATCGAGGCGATTGCCGTGCTGCGCCGTGAATTGCCGGGGCTGGTGGCGGTCGATCTGGTCAGCAATTGGCGCCGCCCCATGATCGTGATCGACACGCAAGAGGGGAATATCGCCCTTTCCGTCGCGCGCAGCCGTATGTCGGCTTCGAACCCACATCAGCTTTTGGTGCTGATGGTCGCGCTTGGTCTGTTCATGACATGGGTCGCCTATCTGTTTTTGCGCAATCAGCTCAAACCGATCAAGCGGCTGTCGGATGCCGCCGAGGCTTTTGGCAAGGGGCGTGTCGTGATCTATCACCCCTCCGGCGCGACCGAGGTGCGCAGCGCGGGCCATGCGTTCCTCGACATGCGCGCGCGGATCGAGGGGATGATCGAACAACGCACTTTGATGTTGTCGGGGGTCAGCCATGATCTGCGCACGCCTTTGACGCGGATGAAGCTGGGGCTTTCGATGCTCGATGAAGGGCCCGAGGTTGAGGCATTGTTGCGAGATGTGGCCGAGATGGAGGCGCTTTTGGCCACCTTCCTCGATTTCGCACGCAGCGAGGCGTTGGACGATCCCGTCGCGATAGATCCCATCGCACTGGTGCAGGCTTTGGTCGATGATCTGGCGCGCGGCGGCGTACGGGTCGATCTGGTGCTGCCTGCGCGCGGTGGCACAGTGATGTTGCGCCCACAAGCGGTCAGGCGGTGTTTGACGAATCTGATCTCCAATGCCCAGCGTTATGGCACGACGGTGCGCTTGACCTTAAGCCTACCGCCGCGATCGATCCGCTTTTCCATCGAGGATGACGGGCCGGGCATTCCCGCCGCGCGGCGGGCCGAGGCTTTGGTGCCATTCGCGCGGCTCGACGAAGCGCGCAACCAAGACAAGGGGTCGGGCGTCGGGCTCGGGTTGGCCATTGCACGCGACATCGCACAGCGCCACGGCGGCAGCCTCAGCCTGAGCGACAGCGCGGCCTTGGGCGGTTTGCGCGCGGATCTGGTCTTGCCGCGCTGAGGTGGTTTCAGCCGCGCGGATCGCTTGATCGGCCTTGGCGCAAAAGCCCATCCATCGCCGCATGATAGAGTTGCCCATGCGCCTTTGCGCGCAGGCGACGGTGATCGCCGCCGATCCATTCGGCCCCGGCTTGATCAATCGCCATTGCCGAGAAGTGATCGAGTGCGAAAAGTGCCAGCTTCACCTTGTTCATGTCACATCATCCTTAATGATCTGGAACGATAAGCGGTGCTTGCAGCGCCGGTCCCCACAGCAGCACGGTCATGGTTTCGGATGGGTTAAGCCTAGCGCAAAAAGGGCGATGTCTCGCGTACCCGTGGTCAGGCGGCCCCAATGACAGGGCGCATTAGCCCGTCAAAAGAGCAAATGCCATCGCATTGCCCACCAAAAAGGCGCGTCATGTCACGATGCGGGAAGGTGGTAGGCCCGGAGGGACTTGAACCCCCAACCAAAGCGTTATGAGCGCTCTGCTCTAACCATTGAGCTACAGGCCCGCCGTCGCATGGCTTAGCAGACATCGCCCCCCCGTCAAGCGCTGCGACTTGCGGGATGGGGGCGCTTGGCCTATGCCGAAGCAAGTTCAGTGAAGGAAAAAGCCGATGCCACTTATGCCAATGCTCGCCCTGCGTTATCTGGCTTGGCTGTTGGCTTTGCGCGTTCTCTTCGGTGTTTTGGTGCAGGTCATGGGCCTGCCGAATTCGATGGCGACAGCGGTCATCTTGGCCGCGGCACCCATGACCGATATCGGTTATCAGGCTGTGCGCCGGACCACGCGCGCCTTTGCGCTGGGGGATTGGTCGCTGATCTGGGGCATATGCCTTGGCATTTTCGCAGGCATCCAGATCATCTTGCCCGCGATCATCTTGGCACCGATGCGCGCCGTTCTTGCCGACCCCGCAGGGCTACAGCAGACGCTGTTGGTGCTTGTGGCCACAGGTGGGATGATGGCGCTGTTTTTGTGGATCGGTGCGCGCGCATCGCGGCGCTGATCCTCCTCAGCGTTTGTGAATCACCGCCACTTGGTTCCGGGCCGTGCGGTCGTAGTTTTCCTGAAATACGAAACAGGCCGAGATATCGGGGATGAGGCTGTTTAGCTCGGCCGCGATCTCGGGGTCGGAATGGCGGAATTTCCGGGTGGTCTGGAATTCCTCGAACAGATCGCCCGTCTTGGTGAAACGATCGCGCTCCATCATGTTGGGCTGCCAGCGCAGATCCTCGATGATGTAAAGCCCGCCCGATTTCAGCCGCGGGAACAACTCCAAGAACCCGAATTGTTGGTGGTGCGAGGCATGGGACGCATCGTCCACGATGATGTCCATCGCGGGCATCCGGTCTGCGGCGGCGCGGACATTCTCGCGCAAGTCCATGTCGCAGCGAAAAAACGCGAAACGCTCATGTGAAAACCAAGAGAAATCGGATACATCCAGCCCGTGGATCATCGCCTTGTCGAAGAAATCCAGCCACATCCGAATCGAGGGCACATCGCGTGTCTCGCGGTCGGCATCGACGGCATGTTCCGGCCCCCCGATCAGCAGCCCCATCTCGAGAAAATTGATCTTGCGCCCGGCATAGGGCCAGAACAGCATCTGGTAGAGCTCGGTATAGCGGTGCTTGGCCGGCCCCTTGTCCGAGCCGTGGACCGAGGCGAGATCGGATAGGTTCTTGAGCTTGCCATCGGCCAGATAGCGCCCGAACAGCCCCGGCACGATCTGTTTGCGATTGTCCCATGCCAGCACCTCGCGGTAGCGCGCGATGTAATCGGCGGCCACCGTCTTGCCGAACAACGCCACGATATTGTCGAGGGCTTCGAAGCCGATCTTGGGATGGTGGCGCATGATCACGCCGAAAGCATGGTAATGTGCGATCGCGACCTCGGCCCCTGACGGAAGCCCGTGCGCCTGCACGTTGAAATTGATCGCTTGGCGGCCTTGGGTGAACTTGGCCCCGATGCGTTTGATCGTCACGGGGTAGAGCGTTTGGTCCAACCCCTCGCGCTCATCGGCGAAGGCGGGGTGGTGGTCGATCCTCAGGCAATCGGCCAGCCACGCCTCGCCGAAATGCACGCCATCCTTGCCGATCGGCCCCTCGCGAAAGATGCAGAACCCGCCGTTGAAATAGGGCGGCAATTCCAGCTTGAGCCCGGCAAGCATGGCGACCCGCTCCTCGGGGAGGTCCATGCCGAAGTAATTGTAGATCTTCGTCCATGCCTCGGGCGTCGAGAGCGGGCCGAAGATATAATCGGCGGTGCAGGCCAAGACCTCGCCCTCGCCCAACTCACCCGCGAAATCGACGGGCTGGCGCAAGACCATGTCGGTGTCGAGATAGACCGAGATATCGCAGTCGCGCCGCTGCGCCTTGGCGAGCATCTTGTTGCCCACCGGCCAATGGCGCGACCATGGGTTGGGGTCGTCCGGTCCCGTGCCGTGGAGCGGCACCAGCGTGACCTTGCAGCGCTTAAGAAAGCCCTGCACGAAATCCGACAGCGCGTAATCTTGCCGGTGATAGGCGATCACGGGCGTGCCTGCGGGCATGTGGCGGCGGATCGAGGCGGCCAGAAGACATGCCTGCGCCTCGAGCTTTTCGCCATCCACCACGAAAAAAAGACAGGTTTTTGCCTTGGCCATGACTGCCGATCCTCGTTACGCGACATTGGGCGGGCTTGCGCGACCGCTCTTGTGCGACGAGCCTAGCCGCCGCATCGCGCCTCATGCAAGCGATTGGCGAACGCGCAAGGGCGATGGACCTTTCGCAGTTGCCCTGATAACGCAGCGCCGAGCCTGACAGATAAGGGGGCGCGCTATGGCGACCGATATTTCCCAGCCTTTGACCTATGCCGAAGCCGGTGTCGATATCGACGCCGGCAATGCGCTGGTCGACCGGATCAAACCCGCCGCCGCCGCGACCAAGCGTCCGGGCGTGATGAGCGGGCTTGGCGGTTTCGGCGCGCTGTTCGACCTGAAGGCCGCAGGCTATGACGACCCGATCTTGGTGGCGGCCACCGATGGGGTGGGCACCAAGCTCAAGATCGCGATCGACACGGGGCTATACGACACCATCGGCATCGATTTGGTGGCGATGTGCGTCAATGATCTGGTCTGCCAGGGGGCGGAACCTTTGTTCTTCCTCGACTATTTCGCCACCGGCAAGCTCGAGGTCGATGCCGCGACCCGCATCATCGCAGGCATCGCCGAGGGGTGCCGCCTGTCGGGCTGCGCGCTGGTGGGTGGTGAGACCGCCGAGATGCCGGGCATGTATGCACCGGGTGATTTCGATCTGGCGGGCTTTGCCGTCGGCGCGATGAACCGGGGTGCCGCGCTGCCTGCAGGGGTGCAGGCGGGTGATGTGCTGTTGGGGCTCGCCTCTGACGGGGTGCATTCCAACGGCTATTCGCTGGTGCGCCGTGTTGTGGAACGCTCAGGCCTTGCTTGGGATGCGCCCGCACCCTTCACACAGAGCAGCCTTGGCGCTGCCCTTTTGGCACCTACGCGGCTCTATGTGAAACCCGCCTTGGCCGCGATCCGCGCAGGCGGCGTGCATGGGCTGGCCCATATCACCGGTGGCGGCTTGACCGAGAACCTGCCGCGTGTCTTGCCCGAAGGCTTGGGCGCGCAAATCGATCTGGGCGCATGGTCATTGCCGCCCGTGTTCAAATGGCTGGTCGCAGAAGGTGGCTTGGCGCAGGCCGAGATGCTCAAGACCTTCAACGCAGGGATCGGCATGGTGCTTGTCGTGGCGGCTGACCGCGCCGATGCGCTTGCCGCCGAACTCGCTGCGGCGGGTGAAAGCGTGTATCACTTGGGCCATGTCGTGCCGGGTGCGGGGGTCAGCTATACGGGCGTGCTTGCGTGAGCAAACGCACAGCCATTCTGATATCCGGCGGTGGCTCCAACATGGTCACGCTTGTGCAAAGCATGACGGGCGATCACCCCGCGCGGCCCTGTCTGGTGTTGGCCAATGATCCGGGGGCAGGCGGGCTTGATAAGGCCGCAGCGCTGGGCGTGCCGACCGCCGTGGTCGATCATCGCCCCTTTGGTCGTGATCGCGCAAGTTTTGAGGGTGAATTAAGCCGCGTTTTAGCCGCTCATGCCCCTGATATCATTTGTCTGGCGGGGTTCATGCGGGTGCTGACGCCCGATTTCGTCACGCGCTGGCAGGGGCGGATGCTGAACATTCACCCCTCGCTTTTGCCGAAATATCCGGGCCTGCATACCCATGCCCGCGCGCTTGAGGCCGGCGATGCCGAGACCGGTTGCAGCGTGCATGAGGTGACAGCCGAGCTTGATGGCGGGCCGATCTTGGGCCAGGCGCGTGTGCAGGTCTTGCCAGGCGACACGCCTGAAAGCTTGGCCGCCCGGGTGCTGGTGCAAGAGCATCGGCTTTATCCGATGGTCCTGCGCCGCTTTGCCGATGGAGATCGGGGCAGGCTGGATATCTGAAATGAAAAGCTGCGCCCGAAGGCGCAGCCATTTCATTGATCACAACAGTGATTTGACCTTTTCGGCCACAGCCTCGGCGGTGATGCCGAAATGGCGGTAAAGCTCTTCCGCCGGGGCAGAGGCGCCAAAGCCATGCATGCCGACAAAGCCCGATTTCTCGCGCCGGCCACGCTCGCCAAAGAGCCAACGATCCCAGCCGAACCGGATACCCGCCTCGACCGCGACGCGCACGGGGCCTGCGGGCAGCACGCGCTTGCGATAGGCCTCGTCCGTTTCCTCGAAAATCTCCCAGCAGGGCATGGAGACAACGCGCGTGCCGATCCCTTGCGCTTCCAGCAGGTCGCGCGCTTCCATGGCGATGGCGACTTCCGATCCGGTCGCCATCAAGATCGCCAGCCGCTTGCCAGCCACCGCATCGGCCAGCACATAGCCGCCTTGGGCGACCATGTTCTTGGCTGTGTGGGTCTTGCGCAAAGTGGGCAGGTTCTGGCGGCTGAGTGCCAAGACCGATGGCGTGGTCTTTTGCGCCAGCGCCACTTCCCACGCCTCGGCAGTTTCGACCGCATCGGCGGGGCGGATCACCAGCGTATTGGGCGTGGCGCGCAGCATGGCCAGATGCTCGACCGGCTGATGGGTCGGCCCATCCTCGCCCAGACCGATGCTGTCATGGGTCATGACATAGGTGACGGGCAGCCCCATCAGCGCCGACAGCCGCATCGCGGGGCGGGCATAATCGGTAAACACCATGAAGGTGCCGCCATAGGGCCGCACACCGCCATGCAGCGCCATGCCGTTCATCGCCGCCGCCATTCCGTGCTCGCGGATGCCGTAGTGGATATGGCGGCCCCTACGATCCTCGGGGCCGAAGGTGCCGATATCCTTGGTATTGGTGTTGTTCGACCCGGTCAGATCGGCCGAGCCGCCCAGATGCTCGCCCAAGAGCGGGTTGATCACCTCGAGCGCCAATTGGCTGGCGGTGCGGGTGGCGATCTTGGGGGCTTTCTCGGAATGGGTCTTTTTCAGCGCACGGATCGCGGCGCTGAGTTTCTTGGGCATCTCGCGGCCAAAGGCGCGGGTGAACTCGGCCTTTTTCCCATCGGAGAGCGCGGCGAATTCACCTTCCCATGCCTGGCGCGCGGCTTTGCCCTTGGCGCCCACGCCTTCCCACCAGCTTTTCAGATCGGCGGGGATCTCAAAGGGGCCATGCGACCAGCCATAGGCATCTTTCGCGGCCTTGAGCTGGGCTGCATCGGTC
>JAQCLA010000108.1 GCA_027592105.1 Pseudomonadota bacterium
CTCAGTGGTAGAGCGCACCCTTGGTAAGGGTGAGGTCGGGAGTTCAATCCTCCCCTGCGGCACCATCCCCACCGGATCGGTCAGACCAGCCCCACCACAGGGCAAGTCGGTGCTTTGGCCTACATCGCACCCGCACGAATGCACGAAATTTAAACTTAAGATAAATAGAGAACAACTTTTTATTTCGCCATTTTGCTTAGGATCGAAGCCAACGATCCGGAGCGACAATGCCCCTTAGACTGTCTGGACTGACCCAATTTCTTTTCGCCGATCGTAATCTCGGGCCGCGAGAGGCGGATCATGCCGTGTCGCTGGCAGACCGGCTGGCACAGGGGGTGGATATTCGGCTAGGCGGCGCAAAAGGCCATCGCCCGCGCGAGGCGGCGGCGCATATCCTCGGGCCAAGCATCGTCGATCGGCGGATCTTACTTGTGGCCGAACCGCGATCATCGATCCAAACCCATCTGGGCTGGCTCGATCAAAACACGCGCGGCGTCTATGCCTATGGCACACCGGCACAGGCGGTAGCAGCAGCAGCCGTGTCGGGCGACGCGACCGTGTTGATCGTCGATATCGATATGTTCTTGAATGTACATGTCGCGTTGGATGTTCTCAGCACCCAGCGGCAGCATGCGCCCAACCAAGTCACGGTGATCGCCTCGGAGCGGTTCACGATGCATGACATGAGTTGCGAACGTGCCGCGATTGCCGATGCCTCGATCCGTCTGCCGGTCTCGCGGCCGGAGTTGGCGCTGGCCTTGGGTGCGGCGGTCAGCAACAACGGCTTTATCCGTGGGCGTGGGCGATTGAACTGATCGCGCGCACGACGGTGAGCATTCGCGCACCGTCGAGGGGCCAAGTGCTCAACCGGCACCTTGCGTCGCGGAAGCGCCGCCGCGGCCTCTTAGGATACTTTGTGACAAGCCAAGGGAGTTTTTAGACTCAGCCCTCAAGAACGGGATGCGCAAGGCGCCGCTATTAATGGCGGGCGGCCAGCATCCCTAGCGGGGGCGACCGACGTGAACACTGCATCCTTTCTCGACCAAAACCTGCGCAGCGCATTGAACGCAGAGGCGCAAACCAGCGCCTTGCGCCCTAGCGTGATCCGTTCGGAGTTCTTTCGCGACTATTCGCTCAAGCGGATTCTCGAAGCACCCGATGCCGCGTGGTTCGACCTTTTGCATACCCGCGGTGTCGGCGGCAAATCGACCAGCGCCATCGCCCATGTCGTGGCACAGGAATTGGCCGATCGTTTCCCCAAGGAATGGACCCAAGCCCAAAAGCTGGCCGCATCCGATAGCGCCGCTGCCCATGATGCGGCTTGGCCGGTCGGGGCACTTGTGCAGTTCATCAAGGTCTGGGTGACGCCTGTCGCCGACTAAGGGGGCAAGCAACGCATCGAGACACGAAAAACCCCGCCAGCGGCGGGGTTCAACATGACATCAAGAGAGCGTCGGGCCTGATGTCCCGTCAGATCAACATGCGCTCGCGTGCGATGATGCAGGCATGGGCGCGGTTGCGCGCGCCCAGCTTGGTGCAAATGTTGCGCATGATCATTTTGACCTGCGTCTCGGTCACGGCCAGGGCGCGTGCAATTTCTTTGTTGGTGTCGCCATCCGCGGCAAGGCGCAGCACATGCACCTCGCGGTCGGACACGGGCTCGCGCTTGACCGGCGTGGTCGGCGCATTGGCCTCCGCCGGGCCATCGACATGCGGAATAAAGGTCTGACCGCTGCGGATCAGTTGCAGCACGCTTTGCAGCGACTTCAACGGCATCGTCTTGGGGATATAGCCGCTCAGCCCCAGCTTGATGGAATCGTCGAGAAACTGCCGATCAAGCTGGCCGGTGAACAACACCACCTGCCCGTCGCCTGCCCGCTTGACCACTTCGGCCACGCTCGACAAGCCATGCATGCCCGGCATCCGCAGATCCAGAAGGACCACATCATAGGGCGTCTTTTCCAGCTCATCGACCGCACCCTGCCGCGAGGTCGTCACGGCGACTTCAAAGCCCGCTTCCTCCCGCAGCGCATGCGCCACGGCCTGGGCCAATAATGCATGATCGTCGGCAATGAGAACTTTCATATCGTCCGCGCGATTTCTATCCACGAGTGCGTATCCTTTGCTTGGACCAGTCTTTCGACGAAGTAAGACGTTCAGCGCCTCACGATCCACCAAACATTCGTGTCTTTTTTTAGTGACTTTCGCAAGGGTTGGACCCAAAAGATACTTTTGCAACTTTTGATAGTTTGTTTGTTCTGAGGCGCATGTTCTATAATAAAATAGTTGTTAACGGCACCCTTAAGGGCGCCTGCGTGTTGAGTGGGATTTAACGATGAAACCAGTTGTGACCCGGCGTAGCCTTGTTTCGATGATGGCCAGCCTACCAGCATTCGCGTTGATCGGTCAAAACGTTCGCGCCGATGCTGATGCGGCCATCCTCTCGGTGCGACTGAACGATGCCGAGGCGCAATTTACCGACGCAACCCTGTCTGACCTGCCGCAGGTCAGCTTTTCGACGACGACGCTTTGGACGCAAGGACAGATCAGTTTCGCGGGGCCGACCCTGCAAAGCGTGCTCGAAGCGACAGGGGCCATGCAAGATGTGGCTGCGATCCGCCTGACCGCGCTCAACGACTACAGCGTGACGATGGAGACAGCGCTGATCGGGCCGAATGCGCCGATCGTGGCCAATCGGATCGACGGCGCCCCCTTCAGCGTCAGGGACAAGGGGCCGCTCTGGATCATGTTCCCCTTCGATCTCGATATCAGGTATCGCAGCGAAACCTTTTATGCCCTGAGTATCTGGCAACTATCACACATCGAGAGCGTATGAGCCTGCCCGAGCCGATGGGGCCGATCGAGGGGATATTCTCTCCTCCGGTCAGGTCGATCGCAGCGCGCGTGCTGACGGCGCTTTTGCTTGCCTTCGCCGTGATCCTGATCGGGACGGCGATCAAGCTTTACCATAATATCGATGCGGTACGCGCCGCCGAAAGCGATAACAAGGTCTGGAACATCGTCCAGTTCGAGGTGGATTACCGCGATCTGATGATCGCGTCCCTGCAAGCGCAAGCTGCGGCACAAACGGGGACGGATACGACCATCGCGGCCGGGGTAGCGCGCCTGCGATTGGAATTCGACATCTTCTATAGCCGGATCAATGCGCTGTTTGCGACCCTGCACAGCAGCGCATTGGCCCCCGAATTCGCAGCCGAGATGGCACAGCTCGACACCGCGCGCACCGCATTGGCGACGCAGGTTGACGCGCTTTCGCTTGGGCCCGAGATCGGCGCGTCACTCAGCGGGTTTCATGCACAGGCAAGCGCGCTCAACGCCTTGGTGCGGCGGCTTTCGGTCGATGCGTTGCAATTATTGATCATCCGCACCGAGGATGCGCGCCTGCAAGAACGCCAACTATTGGCGGCCATGTTCGGGGCCAGTATCGCGCTGATCTTGCTGACGATCGTATCCGTGGCCCTGTCGATCCGGCTTGGGCGTAACCATGCCGCAGCCCAAGTGCGGATTGAGCGCAGCACGGCCTTGGCCAAGGCCGCTTTCGAGTCAGCCGTCACCGCGATGCTGATCTGTGACGCAGATGGGCGCATCTTGTTGACCAACCCCGCCGCCAGCGAGATTTTCGGCCATAGCGATGCCGATTTGCACGGGCATAGCCTGCACGAAACATTGATCCCACAAGAACGCTTGGCCGAATATCGGCGCTTTTTGCGGTTCATTCGGGCCTCGGGCGAAGGGGGCGACGCCACAATCGGCCCGGTACAGGTGTCCGCCCAACGCGCCAGCGGCGAGGTCTTTCCCGCGGCGGTCTTGGTGCGCATCACCCAACTCGACGCCGATCAAAGGCTGATCTTGGTCTTCGCCCAAGATATCTCGGAACAGGTGGAATACGAAACGCGCCTGCAAGACGCCGCGGATGAGGCCCGCCGTTACGCCACAGCGCAGCGGCGTTTCCTTGCGACGATGAGCCATGAACTACGCACCCCCCTGCATGGCTTGCGTGCAGCACTTGACCTGTTGAAACGCCAATCACTGTCTATATCGGCCAGAAAATTGGTCGAGATCGCACAGCAAAGCTGCACCCATGCGCTGCAGCAAACCGACAGCGCCTTGGACGCGATCCGCGCCACCCACGAGAATGAGGCGATCGTGGTGTTCGACCCGGTGCGCATCACCGATGATCTGACAGCGGAAATGTCACTGATCGGACAAGATGATGGCACGAGGATCAGCCTAGAGGTCGGTGGCACGCGGCATGGTAATGGCTTTTTGGGCCGCCCGCGCGCCTTTGGCCGGGCAATGGGCAACCTGATCGCGAATGCCACGAAATACGCACCCGGCGGCCAGATCATCGTGAAACTGGATTTCGCCCCACCCGACGCGGCCGGTCAGGTGATGTTGCGCGCCGAGGTGATCGATGACGGCCCTGGTATTCCGGCAGAGCGGCTCGACCGGATATTCGAGCCTTTCAACCACGACCTTTTGCCTGAACAAAAGCATGAAAGCGGTGGCTTCGGGCTTGGCCTGTCCATCGTCAAACAGGCGGTGGCCGTCATGGGCGGCGATATCGCGGTGCAAAGCGATCTCGGCCAAGGCTGCCATGTGGTCATTACTGTGCCGCTGATCCATGCCGCGGGTATGCGGGCCGCCCCCGTTGCGGCGGACGCGCTACCACTACGGCCCGCGCCGATGACAGGCCAAACGGGTCGGGTCGCGCTGGTGGTGGATGATGCGCGCGTCAACTGTGCCTTGGTCGCACAAATGCTGGGCGAGCTTGGCTATGAGGTCGATACCGCCTTTTCTGGGCAAGACGCGGTCGCGCGCGCCGCGAACAAGGCCTATGAGCTGATCTTGATGGATTTCTACATGCCCGGCCTCACCGGGCCCGAGGCCGCCGCCCGGATCAAGCTTGCCGGCGCATCGGCGCAGGCCACGATCATCGGCATCACCGCACGCGTCGATCTGATGGGCTCGGATGCGGGCGCGCCCCCCGATATGGATCGCGTCTTGTTCAAACCCTTCGGACTGGCCGAACTTGAAGCTTGTTTGAAACATGGCGCAACACAACCCGCCGCGGCCGATTTTTCACCAAGCAGTGACGAAATGGCGTTGTTGCGCGCCACACTCGAGATGTGCGGCGATGCGCTGGGAATGGCGCTGTTGCATGATACGCTGGGCTTGGCGGCACAAGCCTTGGCCGAGATCACGCAAGACCCCGCCGGCTGCGCCGAGATAGCCCATCGCGCAGCAGGCGCTGCGATGATGGCGGGTTTCCACGATCTGGGCTGTGCTTTGCGCGCCTTGGAACAAGCCGCGCGCGCGCAATCGGATGCAGGCGCATTGGCGCCCTTCGGCGATCGGCTGGCCAGCGCCACCGAAAAGGCGCAGGCCACGCTAGTTCAGATCGAGGCGATGCAAAAGCACCACCCGACCGCATTAGTCAGCTGACAGGCAGCTTTCGAAAGAGGCGGCCATGCCTTGCATCAGCGCGGCATAAAGATCCGTCCCAGGCGTCAGCGTGGCGCCTAGCGGATCGATCACACCGATATTGACGCCAGTGCCATCAAAAACCGCATCGACCAAGCCGCGGTTGAATTGCGGCTCGGCAAAGACACAGGTGATCGCTTGATCGGCGACCAGATCACGGATTTCAGCCACCCGCGCCGGACCGGGCGGTGCGGCGTCCGAAAGGCTGATGGCCCCGGCGGCCTCGACCCCGAAGCGGGCTTCGAAATAATGATAGGCGTCGTGGAAAACGATGAAATGACCATCGAGCTGGCCCATGCGCGCGGCGATCTCGGCCTCAAGCGCGGTTAGCCCCGCCTGCGCCTGCGATGCATTTGCCGCATAGCGCGCGGCGTTTTCAGGGTCGAGGCGGGATAGCTCATCGGCGATCACGCCAAGCCAAACCCCCGCGTTGACCGGATCAAGCCAAGCATGCGGATCGGTGCCGGAATGGTCGTGGTCGTCATGTCCGTGATCGTCATGACCATGCTCGTTATGAGCATGTTCTTCGTGGCCGTGGTCGTCATGCGCGTCTTTCTCGCCATCTGCGTCATGCGCACCATGATCATGGGCGGCAAAGCGCACACCTTGGCGGAAATCCAACAGACGCACACTTTCGGCCTCGAGCAAGCTCAGCCGTGCGGCATCAGGCGCAAGCGTGTCCAGCGGATCGGCCAGCCAAGGCGTCAGGCCCGGCCCGACCCAGATCACCAGTTCCGCCCCTTGCAGCACCGCCGCCTCGGAGGGGCGCAGCGCGTAGCCATGCGGCGAGGCACCGGACGGCACGACCAGATCAGGCGCGCCAACCCCCGCCATCACCTTGGCGACCAAGGCATGGACCGGTGCGATATCAACCACCACGCGCGGCACATCGGCCAGCGCAGGCGCGCCAAGCAGCAGGGGCAAAGCGGAGAGACTTGCCAGTTTTTGGGTGTGCATCGCAATCCTCATATGTGATAACATAACACTGTTCGCCACTTGTTAGACGTTATGCAATAACATATCAAGACCCTATGACAGCCACACCGCCCCTGCCCGAACCCATTGGTTTCGCCCGCCATGACCACAGCGCTTGCATCGCTGACACGGTCGCGGCGGTGGCTGCGCGCTGTGCGGCCGATGGGTTGCAATTGACGCCCGTGCGCCGTCGCGTGCTGGAAATCTTGCTCGAACGGCACCGCGCCTTGGGGGCCTATGAAATCCTCGATGTCTTGCGCGACGAAGGTTTGGGCTCGCAACCGCCCGTCGCCTATCGCGCCTTGGAGTTTTTGACAAAGCATGGCTTTGCCCATCGGATCGAGCGGCTCAACGCCTTTGCCGCCTGTAGCCATCCCGGCGCAGATCACGACGCAGCCTTTCTGATTTGTACCGGTTGCGGCGTCGTGGCCGAGACCGTGCCGGACGCCGCGCGCGCGGCCCTATCGCAAACCGCACAAACCGTGGGCTTTACCATTTCGCGCAGCGTGATCGAGGCAGAGGGGCTTTGCCCAAGCTGCAACAAGGCCGACGCATCATGACCTTGGCCCGATTGGACAAGGTCGATATGCGCTTTGGTGGCCAAAGCGTGTTGCAAGGCGTGGATTTCGAGATTGCACCCGCTGAGATCGTGACCATCGTCGGCCCGAACGGATCGGGGAAATCGACCTTGCTCCGCCTGCTGATCGGGGCGGAACGCCCCTTTGCAGGCAAGGTGTGGCGCAAACCGGGGCTGCGCATCGGCTATGTGCCGCAAAAGCTGCATATCGACCCGACCCTGCCCCTCACCGTGCGCCGCTTCCTCGACCTGCCCAACCGCATCCCCGAGGCGGTGGCGAACGAGGCGTTGACGCGCGCGGGTGCTGGGCTTTTGGGCGGGCGGCAAATGGCCGACCTTTCGGGCGGGCAATTTCAGCGCGTGCTGTTGGCCCGCGCGCTTCTCAGCCGCCCCGACCTGTTGATCTTGGATGAGCCGACACAAGGGCTGGACCAGCCGGGATCGGCGGCCTTTTATCGTCGCATCGCCGAGGTGCGGGAGGAACTGGGCTGTGCCGTGGTGATGGTCAGCCATGAATTGCACGTGGTGATGGCCGCATCCGACCGGGTGATCTGCCTCAATGGGCATGTCTGCTGTGCGGGACACCCCGAACAGGTGGCCTCGGCCCCGGAATACCGCGCGCTTTTCGGCACAGGCACGCAAGGCGCGCTAGCGCTTTACCGCCATGAACATGCCCATGGGCATGATCACGACCATGACCACCCCCATACGCATGACCACAGCCACGAGGCCGCGCAATGAACGCGCTTTTGGATGATTTCCTGATCCGCGCGACATTGGCGGGGATCGGCGTGGCGCTGGCCGCAGCCCCATTGGGCTGTTTCATCGTCTGGCGGCGGATGGCCTATTTCGGTGATGCCACGGCGCATGCCGCGATCTTGGGCGTGGCGCTGGCCTTGGCCTTCAATCTGTCGATCATGCTGGGCACGCTGGTCATGGCGCTGGCCATGGCGTTGTCTGTCTCGGCGCTCTCGGGACGGGGCCGCGCGATGGATACGCTGTTGGGGGTCTTGTCGCATTCGGCGCTGGCAGCCGGCTTGGTCGCGGTGTCGCTGCTGCAGGGCGTGCGGCTGGATCTTTCGGCCTATCTG
>JAQCLA010000002.1 GCA_027592105.1 Pseudomonadota bacterium
AACACCATCGACAGGTAGTTGGGGATGCCTGCCGCCACGATCTCGGGGGTGACGAGCAGGTAGAACAGCAAGATCACCGGAAATGCCAAGACCAGATTGGCCACGAAGGTCACACCGATATCAAGCTTGCCGCCAAAATAACCCGCGGGGACCCCAAGGGTGATGCCGACCATGAAGGCAAATAAGGTCGCAAGTGGCGCGATCTTCAGCACCTCGAAGGCGCCATAGATCATCCGACTGAACACGCAGCGCCCCAGATTGTCACCGCCGAGCAGGTAATAGACATATTGCCCCTCGCGCGGAGCGGGCAAAACACTGCCCGGAAGTTCGTTGCGCATTTGGCTGATGACATCGATGGGCCCATGCGGCGCGATGCTTTGCACGAAGATCGCCGCAAAAACCCAAAACATCACCAGTCCGAAACCGGTCATGCCGATGGGGCTGTCGAAAAGCTTACCATATAACCCAAGGCGACGCTTGAAGCCGATCGAAAGCGCGAAAAGCACCACAAGCCCGATCCAGACAGGGGTGAGCCGCGCGGCCATGGCGCCAATGATCCCCGATCTTTGCGGATCGTTCAAAACAACGCCGCCGATGATATGGCCGATGCAGACCAGCAAGAACACCAGCACCGCATAGCGCATCGTCATCAGCGAATAATCGACCGGCCCGCGCTGGAGGCTGAGCGAGTGATCGGCATTGATCACCATCTCGCCGGGGCGCATGCCGCCCAAGCTCAGCGCGACATTGACCACGAAGGCGGCCGCGAACACAACCACGGCGGCAAGCATGATCGGATTGAGAAAAAGACCGATTTCACCGGACCATGATAGGGGTTCCATCTGCCCGTCCTCCTCAGGATATGCGGATACGCGGGTTCAGATACACATAGCCGATATCCGAGATCAGCTGTGTCACCAAAACCACGAAGACGGCCACGACCGAACAGGCCAGCAGCAATTCAATGTCATTGTTCGAGGCGGCCTGAACCAAGGTCCAGCCAAAGCCGTTGTAGTTGAACAATGTCTCAACGATGACGACGCCGGTCAAAAGCCACGGGAATTGCAGCATGATGACGGTGAAGGGCGCGATTAGCGCGTTTCTAAGCGCGTGCTTGAGCACGATATTGCGAAAGCTCACCCCTTTGAGGCGGGCTGTGCGGATATATTGCGCGGTCATCACCTCGGCCATCGAGGCGCGCGTCATCCGCGCGATATAGCCCATGCCGTAAAAGGCGATGGTCATCACGGGCAAGGTGAAATTCCAGAAATTCGGCCCATCCATCGCGCTGCGCGCCGAGCCGAGGAAAAGGGTGCCGCTGTCAAGCCAGCCCCATTGCACCAGCAAGGGCGAAATCCCCGTCTGGGAAGAGGCCAAAAGCACGATGAAGATCACCCCCGACACATATTCCGGCGTCGCCGTCGTGCCGATGGAGAAGGTGGACAAGACACGATCCGTGCGGCTGCCCTCGCGCATACCGGCCAGAACGCCGACCAAAAGCGCTGATGGCACGATCACGGCAAAGGCCCAGAACATCAAGATCCCGGTCAGCGCCAAGCGGCCACCGATGATATTGGCAACCTCGTCGTCCGAGACGGTGGAATGGCCCAGATCACCCTGCAGCAGGCCGCAAAAACGCGGTGCGGTTTCGGGCGTGTCGCCCGCATCCAAACAGCGCCCCCGCCATTGCCCTGTGGGTTCATCCAGCCGCACCCAACCTGGCACTACGCCCAGCCATTCGCCATAGCGCATGGCCAATGGACCGCCATAGCCGTTGCGATCGAGCCACGAGACGACCTCGGCATCGCTCATGCGCGCATTGCCTTGGGTCTTGGCTAGTTTTTCGAGGTTCGGGGCGAGATTGGTGAGAAAAAACACCACGAAGGTCAGGCAAAGCGCCGTCAGGATCATGACGCCAAAGCGGCGCAGGATGAAAAATGCCATTCGTCGCTGTGTCCTTACCGAGAGGGTCGCCGGATCGCGCCGCGCGCGGATGGACGGTCCCACGTATGGGTTGGTTCAGGCAGCCGGGGCCGAGGACCGGGGCGACCATTGGGCCGCCCCAGCAATTCAGGTGCAGATCAGGAGGCAAGCCCCAGATGATGCACGTTGATCTCGAACTTGGGATGCATATCCGCGTTCAAGACACCCTCGCGATAGTGGCGGAACAGCGAGCGCCAGAACGGGATGAAGGTCACCGCTTCTTCTTGCATGATCTGCTGCAGGCGGGCCGTCACCACGCGGCGGGCATCGGCATCTTGAATGCCGTTTGCCTGATCGAGAAGGCTGTCGAACTCGGCATTCGAAAAGCCGGTCTCGTTCCATGCCACGCCCGAGCGATAGGCGAGGTTGAGGATCTGCACACCCAGTTCGCGATGGTTCCACTCGGTCGACGAGAAGGGATAGTTCAGCCAGTCGTTCCAGAAGGTCGAGCCGGGTAGAACTTCGCGCGTGACGGTCATGCCAGCATCGCGCATCTGTGCCGCGAGCGCGTCACAGGTGAAGCGACCCAAACCATCGTCGAGCGACACAAGCGTGAACTCATGATCGGCATGACCCGCTGCCGCAAGGCGTGCCTTGGCTGCGGCCTTATCGACCACCATGGGGGGCAGTTCGGCATATTCCGGGTGGATCGGGCAGACATGGTGGTTCTCGCCGACCGTGCCTTGGCCGTTGATGCCCAGCTCCAGCACCGCCGACAGATCAACCGCTTCCAGCATAGCGCGGCGTACCTCGACATTGTCGTAGGGGGCGTTCAGCTGGTTGGGGCGGACAACGATGGTGGCACCTGTGGTGACGTTGGACTGGTTCCAGCCCACAGCCGAGAACAGGTCGACGAATTCGCCGACCGTCTGATAGGTCATGTCGAATTCACCCGCCTCGGCGCTGGCAAACCATGCCGCCGGGTCGGTCCCCAGATCGACGAAGGTGACCTCGTCCAGATAGGCATTGCCCCAATAGGTGTGATCGGTATTGCGCTCCAGACGGCACGAAATGCCGACCTGGTAGTCGGCGATCTTGTAGGCACCCGTGCCCACGCCGTGATCGAGCGGGTTGGTGCCGATCAGATCGCGATGCTGGATCGCACCGGGATAGTCGGCCATGCCGGGCACCAGCGTGATGTCGGCGGCGGGCAGGTTGATCTGCATGGTCAGCGGGTCGACAACGACCACGCCGCCGTCGCGCACCTTGCCGGTGCTGGCATCGACCAGACCGCCCATGCGCGCGGCCATCGAATTGCCCTCGACCGTGCTGTCGCACCAGCCGATGAAGTTGGCGGCCACATCCTCAGCGGTGAAATCATCGCCATTGTTCCACTTGACGCCCGGACGCACGCGCAGCGTGTACTGGGTCGCATCGGCATTGGCCTCCCAGCTTTCGAGCAGAACGCCCGAGAACGACCCGTCGCGGTTGTATTCGATCAGGTATTCCACCAGGCCCCGGGTGACATTGGCCAATTCGGACCAATCGAAGGTGCGAGGATCTTTCAGCGCCAGCACGCTTTGCTGGATGCGCAGCTTACCGCCCATAGGCGGGGTGGCACGCTGTGCCATGGCAGGCTTGAGCCCGATCATGGAATAGGCTGCTGCCGCCGAAACACCCAGCGCTGTCGCACGCACCAGGAATTCGCGCCGGTTCATCTGACCCGCTTTGTATTCGCGGGCATACATTTCCGCGACCGGATGGGTCGTCCGCTTTCCGCCGGAATGATGTGTCATATATCTTCTCCCTGTGTCGTTTTTGCGGACAGCTATCGCGCTGTCCTTATTCACCGCGGCGACAAATGAAATATCTGCCAACGGACACCCGCATTCGGCGGTTTTTCTTTCGTTCCGTCAATCACTAGTTGTGATCAATCCTGAGCCGTTCCCGACCCCGCCCCGATCAAAAACGACATGGGCCCCGACCGCAACCCCCAGAAAGGTTTTTTTTTGCATGGCCGAGTCGTCCCGCTGGGCGATGTAAGGTCAGCGACCCGCACGATAAGCGATGGGGGCTTTTCCGGTCGCTTGTTGAAAGGCGCGGGTGAAATACGCCGCCGAAGAAAAGCCCAGTGTCTCGGCAATTTCGCGGGCGGGCATGTCGGTGTCGCGCAGCAGGCGACGGGCGTCGTACATGATCCGTTCGTTGAGAAGCGCCAGCGCCGGACGCCCAGAGGCATCGCGGCAGACACGCGACAGATGGGTGGGCGTCACGTTGAGCGCTTGGGCATAATCGGCCACGCCAGCGCCGCTGCGAAAGCGCACCTCGACGGCATCGGTGAAATCCTCGGCCAGACGATGTGATCTTTCCCGCAGTGCCAGCCCATGATCATCGCCCGTTTCCCGCGTGATCCAAGCCGAGATCAAAAGCCCATATCCCATCAAGGCACGGTTCATCGCAGGGGCTTGGGTGCTGATCTCGCGCTCGGCCCTTTCAAGGTGGCCCGTCAAGCTGGCCTGTCCTTCGATGGTTGCGATGCGCCGCTGAAACGGCGTTTGCGGCAGACCAAGGTCATTGTCGGCAGGCAAGGCCAGTTCGATCCCTTGCAATTGCGCCGGAAGTTCCATCGCCATCTGTGTGCCAGCCGGCAAGAACATCGCCGTGTTCGGACCATAGCCGCGCGTCACCCCGCGGATCGTCGCGCGCCCTTGGCCACGGGTGATCCAATACAATCGATGCAGCGGTTGGCTATGCAATAACTCCAACCGCCACGCATCTTTCATGCGCAGCTTGCCAAGCGAGGTGATGCGAAAACCTTGGGCCGAGTCGGTCATGGCGCGAGGCTGGGCTGCATGTCGGAATTATGCAAGCGAGTTGGGATTGAAGCGCTGTGATTGCGCGAAAGTTAGCGCTTTTGTGCAATCGTTGCGCCTAGCTTGGGTCGATGCCGCGCCAATCGCCCATGCGCGCGCGAAACCATGTGCGCTGACGCTTGGCATATTGCCGCGAGGCGATGATCGCGGCGTCCCGCGCTTGGGTCAGGGTCAATTCACCATGCAGATGCGATATCAGTTCCTGCGCACCGATTGCCTTCATCGCAGGCAGGTTCGGGTTCCAGCGGGGCCAGTTCGCCTCGGCCTCTGCCAATGCGCCGCGATCCAACATCATATCGAACCGCCGCGCGATGCGCGTATTCAGCCATTCAACCGGCGCATCCATCCGCAGCGCGGTGCAGCTTGCCAGGGGCAGCAGCGGCGCGGGCGTGTCGGCCTGCCACGCGGCAAGCCCTTGGCCGGTGGCCTGCAACACTTCCCATGCGCGTTGCACGCGCGCGCGATTGTTCAGGTCGATCCCCTTGGCGGTCGCAGGGTCGAGGGTGGCAATCATCTCGGTCAGCGACAGCGCATCGGCCTTGGTGCGGATCGCGGCCGGGGTTGCCGGGATATCGGCCAAGCCTTCGGTCAACGCGCGAAAATAGAGACCTGTGCCGCCCACGATAATCAGACGCGGCCCAGCCATCAGCGCCGCCACCTCGCGCAGCCAGTGGCCGACCGAATAGGCTGCGTCCCATGCGACATGACCATAAAGCCGGTGCGGTGCTGCCGCCAGATCGGCGGCATCGGGGCGCGCGGTCAGCACGCACCAGTTTTCATAGACCTGCAAAGCATCGGCATTCACGATGATCCCGCCTTGGGCCTGCGCGATGCGCAGAGCCAAGGCGGATTTGCCCGATGCCGTCGGGCCCGCGATCAGAACGGGGCGGTCAGCGGGGATGGTATTCAAATCAATCAATGCGTTGCTCTGCGACATTCACGCCAGCGCCACGGGCGGCACATCGGGGTTTTGGGTCATTTTGGCCCTGCAAGAGGCGTTGAACCCTGTGCGGTTTTAGACCATGGTGCGCGGTGCGCAATGCGCTGTGGTCACTTTCCCAAATCAAGGAGCTCGCCCATGTCCGATAGCCCAACCGCACCGGCCGATGCCCGCTACAGCCGGGTGATGTTGAAAATCTCGGGCGAGGCGTTGATGGGCGATCAGGGATATGGCCTGCATCCGCCAACGGTCGAGCGCATCGCGCGCGAGGTGAAATCGGTTCATGATCTGGGTGTCGAGATTTGCATGGTCATCGGTGGCGGCAACATCTTTCGCGGCTTGCAAGGCAGCGCCCAAGGCATGGAACGCACAACCGCCGATTATATGGGGATGCTGGCCACGGTGATGAATGCGCTGGCGATGCAATCCTCGCTGGAATCGATTGGCGTCTATACCCGCGTGATCAGCGCCATCACCATGAACGAGGTGGCCGAGCCCTATATTCGCCGCCGCGCGATCCGCCATCTGGAGAAAAAGCGCGTCTGCATCTTCGCCGCTGGCACGGGCAACCCCTATTTCACCACCGATACCGCCGCGACCTTGCGCGCCTCCGAGATGGATTGTCAGGCGATCTTCAAAGGGACCAAGGTCGATGGTGTCTATGACAAAGACCCCAAGAAGCACGCCGATGCCAAGCGCTATGAGACTGTCACCTATGACGAGGTCTTGGCCCAGCATCTTGGTGTGATGGATGCTTCGGCCATCGCCCTGGCGCGTGAGAATAGCCTGCCCATCATCGTGTTCAGCCTTGATGAGCCGGGTGGTTTCAAGGGTATTCTGGCCGGGCGCGGCACCTATACCAAAGTGTCCTGAACGCCACCTCGGGCAATTGTCTGGGCGGATTCGGCAAGTCGGTTCTGGAAACCGCGCGCGGCTTTGGGTATCACGCCCCCAACAGGAGCGATAAAGGGCCGAGCAGATGGCAGAAGACGAACTTGACATCGACCTCGATGATCTGGCGCGCCGCATGGACGGCGCATTGGCTGCGTTGCGGACGGAATTCGCCTCGCTCAGGACTGGCCGCGCATCGGCCAGCATGTTGGAACCGGTGATGGTCGATGCCTATGGGCAGATGACGCCGATCAACCAAGTCGGCACCGTCAACGTGCCCGAACCGCGGATGGTCACGGTCAATGTCTGGGACAAGGGCCTTGTCGGCAAGGTTGAGAAAGCGATCCGCGAAAGCGGTCTGGGTATCAACCCGCAGCTCAACGGCACCATCATCATGCTGCCGATCCCGGAACTCAACGAAGAACGCCGCCGCGAATTGACCAAGGTCGCGGCCCAATATGCCGAACATGCGCGCGTCGCCGTGCGCAATGTGCGCCGCGACGGTATGGACCAGATCAAAAAAGCCAAAACCAAGGGCATGTCTGAAGACGATGTGAAGCTTTGGGAAGAAGAAGTGCAGGAATTGACCAACGGCCATATCGCCAAGGTCGATGCCGCCCTTGAAACCAAACAAGCCGAGATCATGCAGGTCTGATCGAATGGCCCCCAGCGGGGCCATTTTCAGTTGGTGTCCTTTGTTTCCCATTGTCAGGATTGTCGTAAATGCCCAAGGAATCCACCCGACCCGATCATGTCGCCATCATTATGGATGGGAATGGACGTTGGGCCCAAATGCGCGGGCGGCCCCGGCTATTCGGCCATGCGGCGGGCGCGCGTAGGGTCAAGGAAATCGTGCGCGCCTGTCCCGATCTGGGTGTGCGCTACCTGACGATTTTCGCCTTCTCGACCGAGAATTGGAAACGCACCCAGACCGAGGTCGCAGGGCTGATGCGGCTGTTCAAACGCTATATCCGCCGCGAGGCGCAGGCGCTGTTCGACGAGAATGTACGCGTGCGTTTCATCGGTGATCGTGTGCGGCTCGAGCCTGCGCTGGTCGATTTGATGGATGGGTTGGAGTTGATGACCGCCGGCAATTCCGGGACCAATCTGACCATCGCGCTCAACTATGGTGGCCGCGACGAGGTGACCCGCGCCGCGCGGCGCTTGGCGCATGATGTGGCGTTGGGCAGGCTCGACCCACGCGAGGTCAGCGATGAGACCTTTCCACGCTATCTCGATACCCATGTCCTGCCCGATCCCGATTTGGTGATCCGCACCAGCGGCGAGGCGCGGATTTCGAATTTCCTGCTCTGGCAATCGGCCTATGCCGAGTATGAATTCATCGACACGCTTTGGCCCGATTTCAGCCCCGAGGTATTTGCCCAAGTCATCGGCCGATTTGGTCAGCGGGAACGGCGCTTCGGCGCGGTCATGGCCTGAGGGCAGCTTGGGCTTGGCGCGCGACAGTTTCTCGGATTTGGCCACGCGGATGGCCACGGGTCTTGTGCTTGCCTTGATCGGTTTATCGGCTGTCTGGGCGGGGGGATGGTGGTTCACGGCCTTGGTCGTGATCCTTGTCGCGGCCTTGGTCTGGGAATTGGTCCGCATGCTGGGCGGATCGGCGCGCGGGGCTATCATCCTTGGTGTGATGGCGGGGGCTGCGATCTTGGCCACCAAGCTGGCACCGCTTGTTGTGGCATTGATCTTGGCGCTCAGCGTGCCCTTGGCGGCGATGGCCATGCTTGCACGGCACAGGCGGCTGTTCGTGCTGACCATCGCGATGATCCTTCTGGCCGGGGTCGGGCTGATCTTTCACCGCGACAGCTTTGGCCTGACTTGGATGCTGTGGCTGGTGCTGGTGGTCGTGGTGACCGATATCTTGGGCTATTTCGCGGGCCGGCTGATCGGCGGGCCGAAGTTCTGGCCGCGTGTCAGCCCGAAAAAGACATGGTCCGGCACGGTCGCCGGCTGGGTCGGGGCAGGGGTCGTGGGTTGGGCCTTCATGGCCCAGACCGGCGTCGGGGCCGAGTTGGTGGTGATATCGGTCGCGCTGAGCGTGGCGAGCCAGATGGGCGATGTTGCGGAATCGGCGCTCAAGCGACAGATGGGCGTCAAGGACAGTTCCAACCTTTTGCCCGGACATGGGGGCGTCTATGATCGCTTCGACGGGCTTCTTGGGGCGGCCTTTCTTTTGGTCATCGTGGAAAGCCTGACGGCCTTTCCGCCGCCCCCTCTTTGACTGCCCAGCGAAAGAAGGGGCCGATGCGCAGCATTTCCATTTTCGGGGCGACAGGATCGATTGGGCAAAACACAGTCGATCTGATTGCACGCGCACCCGATGCCTATCGGGTGGTGGCGCTGACGGGCGGGGCCAATATCGCCAAACTGGCCCAAGATGCGATCCGGCTGAAGGCCGAGATCGCCGTGACGGCCCATGATAAACATCTGGATGATTTGCGCGCGGCCTTGGCTGGCACCGGCATCACGGCCACGGCAGGCGAGGCCGCCTTGATCGAAGCAGCCGATCGGCCCGTCGATTGGGTGATGTCGGCCATCGTGGGGGCGGCTGGCCTTGCGCCGGGGTTTCGCGCGTTGCGCCATGGTGGCACGCTGGCCTTGGCCAACAAGGAAAGCCTTGTGACCGCAGGCCCGCTTTTGCTGGCCGAGGCGCAGGCGCATGGCGCCACGATCTTGCCCGTTGATAGCGAACATTCGGCGGTGTTCCAAGCGCTGGTGGGTGAAGATATCGCCGCGGTCGAGCGCATCATCATCACCGCCTCGGGTGGGGGGCTGCGTGATTGGCCGATCGCGGCCTTGGCATCGGCCACGGTCGCCGACGCAGGCGCGCATCCCAATTGGGCGATGGGTCAGCGCATCACCATCGACAGCGCGTCGATGTTCAACAAAGGGATGGAGTTGATCGAGACGCGCGAATTTTTCGGGGTGACCCCGGCGCAGATCGAAACCGTGATCCATCCGCAATCGCTGATCCATGCGCTGGTGGGGTTCAATGACGGGGCGCTGATGGCGCATCTGGGTGCGCCCGATATGCGCCATGCGATCGGCTATGCGCTCAATTGGCCCGACCGCCGCCATTTGCCCGTCGCGCGCCTCGATCTGGCGCAGATCGCCACCTTGGAGTTTCGCGCGCCTGATCCGCAGCGGTATCCGGCCTTGGCGATCGCGCGTGCGGTGATGGAAACGCGGGGCCGGGCAGGGGCGGTGTTCAACGCGGCCAAAGAGGTCGCGCTGGATGGTTTTATCGCCGGACGCATCGGTTTTATGGATATGGCGGCGGTCGTGGACCGGACGCTTGACGAAATAACGTCGCAGCTCTGCCTCAGTTCTTCCATGTCGAACCTTGAGGATGTGCTGATGACTGACCACATGTCACGTCAGACGGCATGGGCACAGATCACAAAAATGGAGCGTTAAGCACCCGATGGAATTCATTCCCCAGTTCGGCAATTTCGCCTTCACGATCGCGGCTTTCGTCGCGGCCTTGTCCATCATCGTGGCGATCCATGAATATGGGCATTACATCGTGGGCCGTTGGTCGGGTATCCATGCCGAGGTGTTCTCGATCGGTTTCGGCCCGGTCTTGCTTGGCCGCACGGACCGGCACGGCACGCGCTGGCAGATCGCGGCGCTGCCTTTCGGGGGGTATGTAAAATTCCTGGGCGATGCGGATGCCGCCAGCGGCAAGGACGGCGAGGCGATGGATGCGCTTGATGTGACCGAGCGGCGACGCTCCATGCATGGTGCGCCGCTTTGGGCGCGTGCGGCCACGGTTGCGGCGGGGCCTGTGTTCAACTTCATCTTTTCGATCCTGATTTTCGCAACGGTGTTGTTCTTCACCGGTCGTCCGACCGAAGAACCGCGCGTCGGCGCACTCACCCCGCTGCCGGCCGAGATGCAACAGCTGATGGCGGGCGACCTGATCTTGGCACTCGATGGTCAAGAGGTTTCGGCCTTTGGTGATGTGTTCACCATCGCCGAGGATCTGCCGCCTGCGCCAAGCGTGGTCTACACCGTGGAACGTGACGGCGCGGTGATCCAGACCGAGGCGGCCTTTCCTCTGATCCCGCTGGTCGATACCGTGGCGCCGCAATCGGCGGCCTTTGCCGCGGGCTTGCAGCAAGGCGATGTGATCCGCGCGGTGGATGGCGCGCCCATCTATGCGTTTCGCCAATTGCGCGACACGGTTGCCGTCGCCGAAGGCACACCGCTGACGCTTTCGATCTGGCGGGCCGGCGCGCCGGTCGAGGTGACGTTGATCCCACGCCGCACCGATCTGCCGCTGGCCGAGGGCGGCTTTGAGACGCGCTGGCTGATCGGCGTGACGGGTGGTTTCAGCTTCGAGCCGGTGCGCGAGGGTGTTGGCCTGTTCGCATCCATCGGTTTCGGGGCAGAGCAGACATGGTTTGTCGTGCGGTCATCGATGTCGGGGCTTTGGCATATCATCACCGGCGCGATTTCGTCGTGTAACCTGCAAGGACCGATCGGGATTGCCGAAACCTCGGGCGCGGCGGCAAGCCAAGGCATCGACAATTTCATCTGGTTTATCGCGGTCTTGTCGACCGCTGTGGGCCTGTTGAACCTGTTTCCGATCCCCGTTCTGGATGGCGGACATCTGGTTTTTCACGCCTATGAGGCGGTCAGCGGCAAGCCGCCATCGGATAAGGCGATGCGGTTGTTCATCACCCTCGGTTTGACGCTGGTTTTGTCTCTCATGCTGTTTGCGCTGACCAACGATATCTTTTGCCCCTGAGGCGGGCGTTCATCTTCACGGGAATTCCATAAGGCTGCCGCAGCATTGCCACAATACGGGGAGAGGGTGACAGCACGTCGCCCAACCCGGAGCATGCCATGAAACTGCTTATGGAAAGCACCCGCAGCATGTCGCTTTTGGTCCTGTTCAACATGGACCGTTTCTTGGTGCCGCTTTTGATCATCGCGGCGCTTTTTCTCGCGGGCGCGTTGTTCGACTACGCCACCGAGTTCTAGGCGCGCTTGCACCCTCATCGCGCCCTTGCGGGGGCGGTGATCTTTCGGTTTTGCAGCACGCGCCTTTGGGTTCGTTTTGACAACCCACCGACCCTCCGCTAGGCAGGAAATGTCTGCTGGGAAATTTGGGGTTGGATGAGATGAGTCGGCATGTCCTGTTTTCGCCGTCGCGTATGAGGCGTCAGCTAATCGGTGCGTTGCGCCTGCGGTCTCTATCCGGCCTGTTTGCGGTGCTTTTGGTCATCTCGGGAAGTTTGATCGCCCCATCGGCAAATGCACAAACCTTTAGCTTTTCGCGTTTCGATGTCGTGGGAAATGCGCGGATCAACGATTCTGCCATTTTGACCTATGCCGCGATCACACCGGGCAGCGAAGTCTCTGGCGCGCAGGTCAATGATGCGCTGCAACGCTTGCAGAACACCGGGCTGTTTGAATCGGTCGAGATCACGCCGCGTGGCAACACGCTGGTTATCACCGTGCAGGAATATCCCACGATCAACATCATCTCGATCGAAGGCAATGAGCGGCTGGATGATGACGCGCTTTTGCCGGTCATCAGCTCGACACCGCGCCGTACCTATTCGCCCAGTGTGGCCGAACAAGACGCCAATGCCATCGCCGAGGCCTATCGCGTCTCGGGCAGGTTGACCGCGACTGTGACGCCGCGCGTCATTCGGCTGGCCGATAACCGCGTCAATCTGGTCTTCGAGATCGCCGAGGGCCGCGTGGTGGAAACCGAGCGCATTACCTTTGTCGGCAACCGCGCCTATTCCGATCGCCGCTTGCGCCTTGTGCTGGAAAGCACGCAGGCCGGGATTTTGCGCCAGATCATCCGCCGCGACACCTTCATCGCCGAGCGGATCGCGCTTGATCGGCAGCTTTTGTCCGATTTCTACCTAGATCGCGGCTATGTCGATTTTCAAATCCTGAGCGTGACACCCGAACTCGCGCGTGGGCGAGACGCATATTTCGTGACCTTCAACATCCGCGAAGGTCAAAGCTTTTCGTTGGGTACGATCGCGACCACCTCCGAGATCTCCGAGGCCGATGCTGCGATCTATCAAGATGTCATTCGCATCCGCTCCGGCCAAACCTATAGTCCGCGCTTGATCGAGACCACGATCAGCCGGATGGAGGCTTTGGCCACGCAGCAAGGCCTGCGTTTCGTGCGGATCGAACCGCGCATCACGCGCAACGAAGAGACACGCACGCTGGATGTCGAATTCCTGATCCGTCGTGGTGAGCGGGTCTTTGTCGAGCGTATCGATATCGAAGGCAATGTGACGACGCTCGACAGCGTCATCCGTCGCCAGTTTACCACGGTAGAAGGTGACCCCTTTGATCCGCGCGCCATCCGGCAAGCGGCCGAACGCATCCGCGCGACCGGCTTTTTCGCCGATGTCGATGTTGAATCGCGCGCTGGCACATCTGCCGACCAGATCATCGTCGATGTCGATGTCGAAGAGCAGCCGACCGGCACCTTGGGATTTTCGGCAAGTTTCTCGACCGATACAGGGCCGGGGCTTGCGGTAAACTTCGCCGAGTCCAACTTCCTTGGTCGCGGCCAGTCGTTGGATTTTGGCTTCAACACGACCGATGGCAGCCGCGCCTTCAACCTGTCGTTCACGGAACCCGCTTTCCGTTCGCGCGATCTGGAGTTGGGGCTGAACGCCTTTTATACCGAGACCAACGATCAAAACCGCAATTTCGACACGCTTGATGTCGGGCTGCGCACCAGCTTGGGCTTTCCGATTTCCGAATTTGGTCGCCTGAATACATATGTCGGCTTAGAGCAAAACGAGATCTCGGGGCTTGATGCGGCCAGCAGTTCGCCCATCTTGTTTGCCGAACAGGGCGAGCGCGTTTTGTCCTTTGTCGGGCTGCAATATGCCTATGACACGCGCAATGGTGGGCTTGATCCGACGCGCGGTGTGCGGCTGCAGTTCGGGCTCGAATATGCAGGTTTGGGTGGCGATACCGAGTATCTGCGCGCAAGCTTCCTCGGCATCGCAGAGCAGCAAGTGCTGCGCGAAGATGTAACCTTGCGTGCCAGTTTCGAAGGCGGCGCGCTGGAGATGTTGGGCGGGTCAAGCCGGCTTTCGGATCGTTTCTTCCTGTCCAGCCGCCAGATGCGTGGTTTCGATGCCTTCGGCCTTGGGCCGCGCGATATCGGTGCAACCAACCAAGATGCGCTTGGTGGCAATTTCTTCACGGTCGCGCGCTTCGAGGCGGCATTCCCCTTGGGGCTTCCTGATGAATACGGGATTTCGGGTGGGCTGTTTTATGACATCGGCTCGGTCTGGGGGCTTGATAACAGGGTGGGGGCCGGCGGGGCACTGGTTGATGACAGCCAGCAATTCCGTTCCTCGATCGGTGTGTCGATTTTCTGGAACACGGCGATCGGACCGCTGCGCTTCAACTTCTCGCGCGCGCTCGAATTCGAAAGCTACGACCGGACACGCGATTTCGATCTGACCGTCGAGACGCGGTTCTAAGGGGCGCGATATGCGCATCACGGCTTTCCGCGGCATGATGGCAGGGCTGGCCTTGGCCCTGTCACCGATGGTTGCCGCTGCGCAAGGTGCGCAAGCAACGCCGCTCAACAGCGCCGCAATCGTGATCATCGACCAAGAACGCCTGCTGACCGGGTCGCGCTATGGCCAGCGCATCCAGCAAGAGGTCGAGGAGGCAGGCGCCGCCCTTGTCGCCGAGAACCGCCGCATCGAGGCGCAATTGTCCGACGAAGAGCTGCGCCTGACAGAACAGCGCGCAACGATGAGCGCCGATGCGTTTCGCCCGCTTGCGCAGGAGTTCAATATCCGCGTCGAAGGCATCCGTGCCGCCCAAGAGGCGAAAAGCCGTGCCTTGCAGGCACAAGCAGAAGCCGCGCGGACGCAGTTCTATGAATTGGCCTTTCCGGTTCTTGTCGATCTGATGCGCATGCGTGGGGCGAGTGTGCTAATGGATAATCGCGCGGTGCTGCTGTCGGTCGACGGGATCGACATCACCGAGGCGGCGATCACGCGTATCGACGCCGTGATCGGTGAAGGTGGCGATGCACCGCTGATCGATCTTGACGGCACAAGGCGCCTTTCACCCCCGACCGACGGCACGACGCCGTGAGCCGGTCGCTTGCCGCATGGCCGGCAAGTTGATACCAGTCGCTTCAGCCTGCATTCAATACCCGAGGACACATGACGGCAGATACGCCCACAACCGCCGATATCGCGCTGATCCAGCGCATCATCCCGCATCGCTATCCGTTCCTTTTGGTGGATCGCGTGCGCGATATCGTGCCGTTTCAATCGGCCGTCGGCATCAAGAACGTCACGATGAACGAGCCGCATTTTCAGGGGCATTTCCCCGGTGCGCCCATCATGCCCGGCGTCACCATCGTCGAGGCGATGGCGCAAACCGCGGCGGTGATGATCGGTGTCTCGGCGGATTTGGCCGATAAGAACCTGCTGGTCTATTTCATGGGGATCGATGGCTGCAAATTCCGCCGCAAGGTGGTGCCGGGCGATATCGTCGAGATGCATCTGACCACGCTGCGCGGCAAGCCGGGCGGCAAGGTCTGGAAATTCGGTGGGCAAGCTTTTGTCGATGGCGATCTGGCCGCCGAGGCCGAGTTCACCGCGATGATGGATCTTGGTGCGTCGCAGGGGGCGGCGTGATGGGTATCGACCCCGGCGCAAAGATCCATCCGATGGCGGTGGTCGAGGCGGGGGCCACGATTGGCGCCGGCTGCGTGATCGGCCCATTCTGCCATGTCGGGGCCGAGGTGACGCTGGCCGCCGAGGTGACCCTCAAATCCCATGCAGTGGTGACGGGCTTGACCGAGATCGGCCAAGGCTCGGTGATCTTTCCTTTCGCCAATATCGGCGATGTGCCGCAAGATCTGAAATATAGCGGCGAGAAAACCCGTCTGATCATCGGCCAGCGCAACCGCATCCGCGAGGGCGTGACGATGAACACCGGCACCGAAGGTGGCGGCGGCATCACCCGCGTCGGCGATGACGGGCTGTTCATGGCTGGTGCCCATGTCGCCCATGACGCGCAGGTGGGCGATCGTGTCATCATGGCCAATAACGCCGCTGTGGCGGGCCATTGCATCATTGCCGACGATGTCATCATCGGCGGGCTTTCCGGTGTGCATCAATTCGTCCGCATCGGCAAAGGTGCGATCATCGGTGCGGTGACCATGGTGACCAATGATGTGATCCCCTACGGGCTGGTGCAGGGACCGCGCGGTATGCTCGATGGTCTCAACCTTGTGGGCCTCAAGCGGCGCGGCGTCGCGCGCGAGGATATCATGGCGCTGCGCGCGGCCTTTCAGGCGCTGGCGCAGGGTGATGGTGCGTTCCAAGATCGTGCAAAACGGCTGCTCGATGATGTGGCCGGGCAATCGCAATATGTGCGTGATATCGTCGATTTCGTGCTTGGCGAAAGCGACAGATCCTTTCTGACGCCGGGCTGAGGGATCATGGGCAGGCGCGCCATCATCGCGGGGGCGGGGGCCTTGCCCCTGCTTGTGGCCGCCGCCGGGCCTGCGATTGTGGTGCGTTTCGCGGGTGCGCCGGGCGGCACGGATGGTGCCGATCTTGTGGCGCAGTTCGAGCGATTGGGCGCGCTTTTCGCCGATCTGAAATCGCATGGCGTGGACGAGCTTTGCTTGGCGGGGGCCATGCGGCGTGTGGGTTTTGACCAAGCGCGTTTGGACGCCGAGACCAAGGCGCTGTTGCCGCGATTGGCCACGGCGATGGGGCAGGGCGATGATGCGCTGTTGCGCAGCATCGTGGCAATCTTCGAAGAGCAGGGATTTACCATTCGCGGTGCACATACGTTGCGCCCCGATCTGGTGGCGCGTGCAGGCGTTTTATGCGGACAGGCCATCGCCACTACAGATGCGGCGCGCGCGCGCGGCGTCCTTGCCGCCATCGGCCCGCTTGATGTGGGGCAGGCGGCCGTCGCCGCGCAAGGCCAGATCCTTGGGGTCGAGACTTTGCAAGGCACCGATGCGCTGTTGCGTTTCGTGGGCGACACCATGCCAGCATCGGGTGGTATCTTGGTTAAACGCGCCAAACCCGGTCAGGATCTGCGCGTCGACATGCCCGCCATCGGCCCCGACACGGTCGCGCTTTGCGCGCAGGCCGGCCTTAAGGGGATCGAACTTCAGGCCGAGCATGTGTTGTTGTTGGATCGTGACGCGGTCTATGCCGCCTGTGCGCAGCACGGCATCAACCTGTGGGCCGTGCCATGACGCTGCAGCTGTTCTTGGTGGCGGGCGAGCCTTCGGGCGACAGGCTGGGTGCCGCGCTGATGGCCGGGATCAAGGCTTTGACCCAAGGCCCCGTCAGCTTTCACGGCATCGGTGGCCCCTTGATGCAGGCCGAAGGTTTGCAGACGCTTTTCCCGATGGAAGAACTCTCGGTCATGGGGCTGACCGAGATCTTGGCCAATTACCGCCGCCTTGCGCGCCGGGTGCAGCAAACGGCGGATGCGGTCGTTGTCATGGCCCCCGACGCCTTGATCACGATTGATATCCCCGAGTTTTCGCTGCGGGTCGCGGAAAAGGTCAAGCAAGAAGCCCCTGATCTGCGCACCATCCATTATGTCGCCCCCACTGTCTGGGCTTGGCGACCGGGGCGGGCCAAGAAAATGGCCAAATTCGTCGATCATGTGCTGGCACTTCTGCCCTTCGAGCCGCCCTATATGGAGGCGGCGGGCATGGGGTGCGATTTCGTGGGCCACCCGGTCGTGACCGAGGAACAGGCCACCGAGGGCGAGATTGCGGCGTTTCGGGCCAAGCACCTAGCCGATGAAGGGCCGGTCATCCTCGTGCTGCCCGGCTCGCGCCGCGCCGAGGTTGAGCGCCTGATGCCGGTCTTCGGCGCGGCACTCGGCGATGTTTTGGCCCGCCACCCCGATGCGCGGATCGTGTTGCCAGCGGCACCGGCGGTGGCAGGTATCGTGGCCGCTCGTATCAAGGATTGGCCGGGCCAGCCCGTCATGCTTGATCCGCGCGGCGTGGCACCTGAAGATTTCGCCGCGGAAAAACGCGCAGCTTTCACGGTGGCCGATCTGGCGCTTGCGGCCTCGGGCACTGTCAGCCTTGAGCTTGCGGCGACCGACACGCCGATGGTGGTGGCCTACAAGATGAGTTGGTTGAGCCAAAAGCTGATCGGCGCATTGCTGCGCGTCGATACGGTGACGCTGGTCAATCTGGTGACCGATAGCCGGACGATCCCCGAGTTTCTTTCCGAGCACTGCCGCCCCGCGCCGATTGCAGCGGCGATGAACCATCTGATGGAAGATGAGCGCGCGCGGGCGGATCAGCTCGATGCCATGGCGCTGACGATGCGGCGCTTGGGTCGCGGGGGCGAGGCACCTTGGCTGCGCGCGGCCCGCGCGGTTCTGGCGCAAATCGCGCCCGATTAACGCGTGAAATCGGCCAATATGGCCCCGGACAATTCCAGCAAACGCTGGGGCGCGATGGAAAAGATATGGCGCGGCGTGCCAGCGGCGGCATAGACCAGCTCGAAATCTAAAAGCTTTGGGTCGAACCATGACCGGATCGGGCTGAGGTGCCCAACCGGGGCTACACCGCCGATGGCAAAACCCGTTTGCGCCCGGATCAGATCGGCATCCGCCTTGCCCAAGGCGGCGCCCGCAAGCGTGCTGGCCTTGACGGTATCGACCTGATTGCCGCCCGCCGTGATGAATAGCACCGCGTCGCCCTTGGCCTCGGCCCTGAAAATGATGGATTTGGCGATCTGATCGACGCCGCAGCCAGCTGCGCGGGCCGCATCCTCGGCCGTGCGTGTGCCATCGGCCATCTCGACCACATCGCTTGCCACACCGGCGGCACGCAGCGCCTCTTCCACCCGTTTCAGACTTTTCGACATCTCGGCCCTTTCCTCCCAGCGCCGCCTTGATCTCAGGGCCGCGCGAGATGTGCAAGCCGTTGACCACGGGGGGCAAGCGGGCCTAACTCGGGCCATGAGCTTTGCATCGCGCCTGACCCGCCATCCGATCCCCTTCAGCGCCGCGCGCGGTGATGAGGGTTGGGCAGCACTTCATGGTGTCGATCTTGCCTTGCGCCCGCTGATCACAGGCGCGGCGGGGTCATCGCCCTATTTATTCGCGCTGATCCTGCGCGAGGCGGAATGGCTGTCGGATGCGTTGCAAGTCGCGCCTGACGACACCATCGCCGCCCTGATCGCCGAGGCCGCACGGCTGGATCACGCCACACTCGATCGCGGGCTGCGCCAGCTCAAGCGGCGCGCGGCGCTGGTGGTGGCGCTGGCCGATCTGGGCGGGCTATGGCCCTTGCACCGCGTCACGCAGGCCTGGACCGATTTCGCCGATGCCTGTCTGAAGGCGGCGCTGATCACCCATGTCGGGCTGGAAGCGCGGCGCGGTAAGATCCCCGGCATGACCGAGCAGGACGCCGAAAGCTTTGGCGCGGGCATGGTGGCGCTGGCGATGGGCAAGATGGGGGCGGGGGAACTCAACTATTCCTCCGATATCGACCTGATCTGTTTCTTCGATGATGAGCGGTTCGATCCCGCCGATGCGATGGAGGCGCGCACAGCCTTTATCCGCGCAACCCGCCGCATGGCGGCATCGCTGTCCGACACCACCGATGAGGGCTATGTCTTTCGCACCGATCTGCGGCTGCGCCCTGATGCGAGCGTCACGCCTGTTTGTATCTCGCTCACGGCAGCGGAACGCTACTACGAGGCCGAAGGGCGCAGTTGGGAACGCTCGGCCTATATCAAGGCGCGGCCAGCGGCGGGTGATCTTGCGGCGGGCGCGCGGTTTCTTGATACGCTTACCCCCTTTGTCTGGCGCAGGCATCTGGATTTCTCGATGGTGCAAGACACGATCGATATGCGGCAGAAAATTCGTGATCACAAGGGATTGTACGGCAATCTTAAACTTGAGGGTCACAATATGAAACTCGGTGCGGGCGGTATCCGCGAGATCGAGTTTTTCGCCCAGACCCGGCAACTTGTCGCCGGGGGCCGCGACCCTGCCTTGCGTGCGCGGCGGACGGTCGATGCGCTTGGCGCGCTTGCCACGGCGGGTTGGATCGGCACGGATGTGGCGGATGAGCTGACCGATCACTACACCCACCACCGCGAGATCGAGCATCGCATCCAGATGATCGACGATGCCCAGACCCATGATTTGCCCAAATCCGCCGAGGGTTTTGCCCGCCTTGCCCATTTATGCGGGACAGATGACATCGCGGCCTTTCGCGCGGGGCTGACCCAAAGGCTGGCGCGGGTCGAAATGATCTGTGGCGATCTGTTCCAACCGGGCAAGGCGGCGGCTGATGGCGAGGTGGCGGTGCCGCCCGAACAGGCCGAAATCGTGGCTCGGTGGCCCACATATCCGGCGCTGCGGTTCGAGCGGGGCCATGCGATCTTTGCCCGGCTCAAGCCAGATCTTCTGCGCCGCTTTCAGCGTGCCGCACGCCCCGATGAGGCGCTGTTGAATTTCGATAGTTTTCTCAAGGGACTACCAGCTGGCGTTCAACTCTTTTCCTTGTTCGAGGCAAACCCCAGCCTTGTCGATCTGATCGTCGATATTTGCGCCACCGCGCCGGGGCTGTCGCTGTATTTGTCGCGCCATGCAAGCGTGTTGGATGCGGTGCTGGATGGGCGCTTCTTTGCACCTTGGCCCGGAACACAGGCGCTTCTGGCCGAACTTGCGGAGGTTTTGGCAGGGTCCGAGTTTGAAGGTCAGCTTGATCAAGCGCGGCGCTGGCAAAAGGAATGGCACTTTCGCATCGGTGTGCATCAATTGCGCGATCTGATCGACGAAGAGGTCGCGATGGCCCAATACACCGATCTGGCCCACGCCGTGCTCGGCGCGCTTTGGCCTGTCGTTTGTGACGAGATCGCCCGCCGTCACGGCCCGCCGCCGGGGCATGGCGGTGTGGTCTTGGGGATGGGCAGTTTGGGGGCCGGGCGGATGAGCGCAGGCTCCGATCTCGATCTGATCGTGATCTACGACCCCGCCGATACCGAACAAAGCGACGGACCGCGCCCACTTGATCCGCGCGGCTGGTATGCCAAGGCGACAAAGGCGCTGATCACCGCCCTTTCTGCGCCAACCGCTGCGGGCACGCTTTACGCCGTGGATATGCGGCTGCGTCCTTCGGGGCGGCAAGGGCCGGTGGCCACGGCGATCACGGCCTTTGCTCATTACCAACGCGTCGAAGCCTGGACATGGGAGCATATGGCACTGACGCGCGCGCGCGCCATGGCAGGCCCCGCCGATCTTTGCAACAGGGTGGAGGAGATCCGCCGCGCCGTGATCGCGGAAAAGGCCGATCCGGCCAAGGTGCGGGCCGATGCGGCCGAAATGCGCGGCCGCCTTGCCGCCGCCGGGCGCGCAGGCAGCACATGGGCCATCAAGGAGGGGCAGGGCGGGCTGCAAGATGTCGAACTTTTGGGACAGGCCGTGGCCTTGGCGACAGGATCAGCGGCCCGCGCCACGGCCGCGCAATTGGCCCATGCGCCGGAACTGGGCTGGCTCGATGCCGGCCAGGCCGCCGATTTGATCGCCGCACATGGGCTTTTTGCCCGTGTGCAGGCCGCAACCCGGCTCTTGACCGATACGGCGCTCGACCCCGGTGCGATCGGCGATGGGGGGCGTGATTTTTTGGCGCGTGTCGCGGATGCGCCATCGGCTGACGCGCTTGCATTGAAATTGGATGAAAAGCGGGCCTATATCGCCGAGATCATCGACGCCGTGTTGGGCGCCGTCCCCCGCGAGGAACACTGATGTCGACCAATAAGCCCGCCGCCGTCCCGATCGATCCCAAGGGTCTGATCCGCGAATCCTTTCGGATCGACGGGATCACCGATGGGGAATGCCGCTCCATCTTTGTTGATTGGGCGCTCAGCCTCTCGGGCGCTGACCCGCGCGAGGCGATCACGGCCCTTCTTGCACGCTATACGGATGCGCCCGTCGACCATCCGATGCTGGCGGTGCTGCGCGCAGGGCTGGAGGCCAGCCCAAAGGGCGGTCGGCGTGGCGGGCGCGCGGCGCGCGTGACGCAAGGCTAATCGCGCGGTTTGTTGCCATGCGTGCCACGCTCACGATAGGGCGTGGTGGCATAATGGGCGCGGTAGCATTTCGAGAAATGCGAAGGCGAGGCAAAGCCGCAAGCCAGCGCCACATTGATCACGCTCATATCGGTCTGCATCAGCAGGTTGCGCGCCTTTCCCAGCCGCAATTCCATGTAATAGCGCTTGGGGCTGCGGTTCAGATAGCGGCGAAACAGGCGTTCCAGCTGGCGGGTCGACATATCGACATCGCGTGCCAGCGTGGCGGGGCTGATGGGCTCCTCGATATTTTGCTCCATCATCCGGATCACTTGGCCAAGCTTGGGGTGGCGCACGCCGATCCGCGTGGGGATCGACAGGCGCTGCGTGTCTTGGTCCGTGCGGATCGAGGTATAGATCAGCTGATCGGCCACAAGGTTGGCCAGATCCTCACCATGATCATCGGCGATGATCTTGAGCATCAGATCGATGGAGGCCGTGCCGCCCGCCGTGGTGATGCGGTTGCCGTCGATGACGAAGACGGATTTCGTCAGCGTTACATCTTCGAATTCCTCGATGAAACTGTCTTGGTTTTCCCAGTGGATCGTGGCGCGCTTGCCGTCGAGAAGACCAGCCTTAGCCAGCGTGTAGCCTGCCGTGCAAAGCCCACCGATGGTGGCCCCTTTGCGCGCCTCGCGGCGCAGCCAGTTGAGCATCTTTTTCGTGGTGGCCGAGGCTACATCGATGCCGCCGCACACCAGCACCGTGTCATCGCGGGTGATGTCGGGCAAATCGCAATCGAGCTTGAAGCCGATGCCCGCCGAACACCACGCAACCTCGCCGCCTTCACCGGCAAGCGTCCAGCGGTAGAGTTCCTTGCCGGACATGCGATTGGCGATCCGCAACGCCTCGACCGCGCTGGAAAAGCAAAGCATGGTGAATTGGTCCAACAATATGAAGACATATTGCTTGGGGCCGATCTGGTCTGGCATTTGCGGTCTCGTCTTGGCACGTTGCGTGTGTCGCGGTTGCGCGCACAGATCGAGCGAAAGCAGCTTTTTTGCGCAGGCGCAATCCCCGGTCGTGTCGATTTAAGGCATTGGAAGCCAAGGCAAGCCAGCCTATAACCCGACCGCGTGACCAGACCACAGGAGATGCACCGCCATGACCAGAACGAGCGGAACGGCTTGGACCAAAACCGATTGGCGCGCCAAGCCGCGCGTGCAAATGCCTGTATACCCTGACGCGGATGCCCTTCACAGCGTCGAGACGCAGCTGTCGAAATACCCGCCATTGGTCTTTGCGGGCGAGGCGCGGCGGCTGAAAAAGCAGCTTGCCGCCGCCGCGCGCGGTGAGGCTTTCTTGCTTCAGGGCGGCGATTGCGCCGAAAGTTTCGCGGAATTCTCGGCCGACAATATCCGCGATACCTTCAAGGTCATGCTACAGATGGCGATGGTGCTGACCTATGGCGCCAAGGTTCCCGTGATCAAGGTGGGCCGCGTCGCCGGGCAATTCGCCAAGCCGCGCTCGGCCCCCACCGAGGTTATCGGCGGCGTCGAGATGGACAGCTATAAGGGCGACATCATCAATGATATCGCACCCACGCCTGCCGCGCGCATTCCCGATCCGACCCGGATGCTACAGGCCTACACACAGGCTGCGGCCTCGCTCAACTTGCTGCGGGCGTTTTCGACAGGTGGCTTTGCCGATATCCACCGCGTGCATAGCTGGACGCTCGGCTTCACCGATCATGAAGACGCGGACAAATACCGCGATATGGCCAACCGCATCCAAGACAGCCTTGATTTCATGGCGGCTGCTGGCCTGTCGGGCGAAACGAACCATGAGCTGAGCACGGTTGATTTCTACACCAGCCACGAAGCGCTGCTTTTGGAGTATGAAGAGGCGCTCTGCCGCGTCGATAGCACCACGGGCAAATGGCTAGCAGGGTCGGGTCATATGATCTGGATCGGCGATCGCACGCGCCAGCCTGACGGCGCGCATGTCGAGTTTTGTCGCGGTGTGCAGAACCCGATCGGCTTGAAATGCGGTCCCAGCACCAAGGAAGACGACCTCAAGGTCCTGATGGCCAAGCTCAACCCCGAGAATGAGCCGGGCCGGCTGACACTGATCGCGCGCTTTGGCGCAGGCAATGTGGGCGATCACCTGCCGCGCCTGATCCGCACGGTGCAGGCCGAGGGGGCCAATGTGCTTTGGTCATGCGATCCGATGCATGGCAATGTCATCAAATCCTCGACCGGCTATAAAACCCGACCCTTTGACGCGATCTTACGCGAGGTGCAGGAATTCTTCGCCATTCACCGCGCCGAAGGCACAGTGCCAGGTGGCGTACATTTCGAGATGACCGGCAAGGATGTGACCGAATGCACCGGTGGTATGCGTGCGGTGAGCGACGAGGATTTGTCCTCGCGTTACCACACGGCCTGCGATCCGCGTTTGAACGCCTCGCAATCGCTGGAATTGGCGTTTCTTGTGGCTGAAGAGCTGCAGCAAAGCCGCGAAGCGCTGCGCGCCGCGGTGTGATGTCACCGTAGGGCTGCGGCTTAGCCGCGCCCGCCGGGGATCAGGCGCAGCAAGGGGCCCTCGGCTGTCATCGCGCTGAGCGTGGTCAGGCGGGCTTGGCGGATATGAAACCGGGCGGGCCGTTCGGCGGCCATCGCGGCGCGACCGTCCATGCAGAGAATTGCGCGGGTGATGGCACCGTGTTGATCGCGGAGCGGCAGCATGACCAACGGCACCTGCACAGGCCGGGCTGCGGTCGCTTGTGCCGGTGCGATCAAGGTCATGCTCAGCATCGAGGGGCCGGTGAACACCCGAAGCGCAAGATCATGCAAGCGCGCCCTTGTGCCCAGCGCAAACAGACTACGCAGCGGCATACCGCGCGCCTCGACCCCCAAAAGTGCGCTTAACCCCTGACCACCGACGCGAAACCGCATCCGCCCGGCCGCTCCGATATCGACCAGCCCCGCCATATGCAGCCATGGGCCAAGGATGCTTGGGTCCAAATCCGCGCGGGCGGGAACTAGATGGCCACGGCGCAACCCTTGCCAATAGGCGATCAACGGGTCGAGCCCGTGACCTGGCGGGGGGTGAGGGTCGGATGGTTCGCGGTGATCCATGGGGCGGCGCGGTCTCGACTTGGTTACCCAAACCTTACTACCGTGGCGGCAAGCGACGGGGCAGGGGGAGAATCGATCATTGGTTAACGCAGTACAGACCGGGGTCATCACCTCGATGACCGGCTTTGCCACGCGCGATGGCGCGGATGGTAAGGGGCTCAGCTGGAGTTGGGAGCTGCGCGCCGTCAATGCGCGCGGGCTTGATCTGCGGTTTCGGCTGCCCGACGGCTTGGGCGCGCTCGATGCGCCCTTGCGCCGGGCCTTGAGTGCCGCGTTGACGCGCGGGTCGGTCAGCCTGTCATTGCGGGTCGGCCGCGAGGGCGGCGGGGCTGGCGATGGCATTGATGACGCCCGGCTTTCGCATGCGCTGGCACAGGTCTTGCGGATCGAAGCGGCGGCGATGGCGATGGGCGTTGCGCTGCGCCCGGCCAGCCCGGCCGAGATCATGGGGCTGCGCGGCCTGCTCGATGGGCCCGAGATAGGCCTGCCCGACCCCGAGATGCTTTTGGCCGATATCGACCTGCTTTTGGCCGCTTTCACCGCGATGCGGCAGGCTGAGGGTGCGGCCCTTGCTGCGATTCTGCTGGCACAGATCGATCACATCGCAACGCTCGCCGATCAGGCCGACGCGCTGGCCGCTGCGCGCGCGCAATCACAGGCCGCGCGTCTGCGCATGGCTGCCCAAAGCTTGCTTGAGGGTGCCGAGATCGACGAGGCGCGGCTGCTGCAAGAGATCGCGACCTTGGCGCTCAAGACTGATGTCACGGAAGAAATCGACCGGCTGCGCGCCCATGTGACCGCGGCGCGCGCGCTTTTGGCGCAAGGGGGCGCTGTTGGGCGCAAGCTTGATTTCTTGATGCAAGAGTTCAACCGGGAGGCCAATACGCTGTGTTCCAAAAGCCAAGATCACGCGCTCACCGCTGTGGGGCTTGACCTTAAACTGGCCATCGACCAGACCCGCGAACAGGTTCAAAACGTGGAGTGACCATGACCGCCACCGACCCGATGGCCCGCCGTGGTCTGTTGATCATCCTGTCCTCGCCTTCGGGTGCGGGCAAATCGACCTTGGCCAAGATGCTGATGTCATGGGATCCGTCGCTGCGCTTTTCCGTCTCGGCCACAACCCGCGCCCCGCGCGCAGGCGAGGTGGATGGCGAGCATTACCATTTCATGGCCGAGGCTGAGTTCAAATCCCTCGTCGCCAAGGGTGCGATGCTGGAACATGCCCATGTCTTTGGCCATTTCTACGGCTCGCCCATGGCCCCCGTCGCCACCGCGATCGAGGCCGGGCGCGATGTGCTGTTCGATATCGATTGGCAAGGTGCGCAACAGATCCGCAATTCGGCGCTGGGGCGGCACACTTTGTCGATCTTCATCCTGCCGCCATCCATCCCCGAGTTGCGCCGCCGTTTGGAAAGTCGTGGGCAAGACGGGGCGGATGTCATCGCCAAGCGCATGCAGAAAAGCTGGGATGAGATCAGCCATTGGGATGGCTACGACTATGTCTTGATCAACGACGATCTGGAGACGAGCTTCGCGCGGCTGAAAACGATCATCACCGCCGAGCGGCTACGGCGCGCGCAACAACCGGGGCTGGCCGATCATGTGCGCCATCTTCACCGGCAATTCGAGGAGGGTCAGCCATGATCTACGCTTGGGAGGGGATTACCCCCGTCGTTGATGCCGATAGTTGGGTGGCCCCCGGCGCGCATGTGATGGGGCGCGTGGTGCTATGCGCGGGTGCAAGCGTTTGGTTCGGTGCCACCTTGCGCGGCGACAACGAGGAAATTCGCATCGGCGAAGGCTCCAACGTGCAAGAGGGCTGCATTTTTCACACCGATATGGGGTATCCCTTGTCGGTCGGGCGTGACTGCACCATCGGGCATAACGCGATTTTGCACGGCTGCACCATCGGCGATGGATCGCTGATCGGGATGGGGGCCACGGTTCTCAATGGGGCGGTGATTGGGCGCGGCTGCTTGATCGGGGCGGCGGCCTTGATCCCCGAGGGTAAGATTATCCCCGATGGCAGCCTTGTGATGGGCATGCCGGGCAAGGTGGTGCGCGCATTGGATGCCGAAGCGCAGGAAAAGCTTTTGCAATCAGCCCGGAATTACGCCGACAAGATGCGCCGCTTTCGGTCGGGATTGGTGGCGCTTTAGGCGCTTAGGCGGTAGAGATCACCAGCCCATCATCGCTTGCGACGTAATTCAACGTCAGATCGAAGAGCGCGAGCGTGGCATGAAGGGCGGGAAACTGTGCCTCGCTGGCCTTCAGGGGGCGTGCTGCTGCGTTCATGCCGAAATGCAGCACAGACCATAAGGCTGGATCATGGGTGACGCGGGGTGCCTTGGCGTTCAGGCGCAGATGCCCGCCCGCCTCTTGCGTGATGGTCACATCGCCGCCCATGGGAAGGGCCGTTTCGGCGCAAAGCAGCATCAGATAGCCCATCTTGACCCGGTGGCGCGGCAAATCCTCGGCCACGGCCCAGCTGACATGCAGGCGCGCGCCCTGCCAAGGGCTTTGGGCTGTTGTCTTGGCCTCGCGCGCGGAAAGGATTTGGGTTGGGGCGGCTGCGCCAAAGGCGATGCGCATGAAACGCACCCGTGCCTGCGCATCGCGCACCGCGTCGCGGATCAGCGCCATTTCCGGCCCGCGCGCCGCCCCTGTCATCTCGATCAACTCCACCCCGTTGCCGATCGCGCCCAGCGGGTTTACGAGGTCATGACACAGCCGCGAGGCAATCAATTCGGCAAGGCTTTGATGCCCTTGAGGCGTATGGTCATTCATGAGGCGGACCTTTCCATGCAGGACGATCTAAGCACGATCCTTGAGCCGGGCATGTTCGTGCGTGCGCCCGACACCCCGGATTGGGGGCTGGGGCAGGTGCAGTCGAATATCGGTGGAAAGATCACGGTCAATTTCGAGAACGAGGGCAAGCTGGTGCTGGATGCGCGCCATATCCGCCTGCAGATCGTATATCTCGACTGAACCATTCTATCGTCACCGGACCTTGCGCCCCAGGCTAAGCGCCACCGGTTAATACGAGTTTAACGCACACCGCGACAGATTTGCAGGGCTGTGTTTGGTTTGCAAGCGGGTCTGGGCCTGCTAAAGCCATCGCCACAGGGGTTACGCGCGTCATATCATGCAGATCGATGATCGCCATTTCGAGCTTCGCTTGGCACAAGATCGCGCCGATCTGCATGCCGCACAGCGTATGCGCTATGATGTCTTCGTGGCCGAACTGGGCGCGGATGGGCCGATGGTCGATCATGATGCCCGGCGCGAGATCGACCGCTTTGATGCGCATGTCGATCACCTGTTGCTGCATGACACCCGCAGGGCCAAGGGCGATCAGGTCATCGGCGTCTATCGGCTTTTGACCGAGGATGGGGCAAAGGCGGCCGGACAATTTTATTCCGAGGATGAATATGATCTGACAGCCCTCAAGCAAAGTGGGCGGCGTTTGCTGGAGCTGGGGCGGTCGTGCCTGCATCGCGATTATCGCGGCGGCACGGCGATGATGCATCTTTGGGCGGGGCTTGCGGGCTATATCGCCGCGCGCGAGATCTCGGTGTTGTTCGGCGTGGCCAGTTTTCACGGATGCGATCCTGCACCCTTGGCCGGACCTTTGTCGCTGTTGCATCACCGGCATCTGGCGCCGCCGGAACTGCGCCCCGTGGCGCGCGATACGGGCTATCAGCGGATGGATTTGATCGCCGAGGCCGATCTAGACCGCCCGACGGCCATCCGCGCCGTGCCTGCCTTGATCAAGGCCTATCTGCGTTTGGGTGGCGTCGTGGGGCAGGGGGCCTATCTCGATCGTGCCTTCAACTGTCTGGATGTATGCCTTGTCATGGATGTCACCCAGATCCCCGCGACGTCGCGCGCGATCTATCAACGGGGTGGCGGGCAATGAGCCAGACTTGGCATGGGTTGGCCGAACCCGCACCGCGCCCGCTTGGTTGGGCCGATTGGCTGCGCATCGCGTTACGCGGCACGCCCTTGTTCATCCTATTGCTGTTTTGCTTTCCGCTTTTATTGGTGCTGCGCCTGCCCGAACGGCTGATCTTTGGCCAAGCGCGCCCCGTGACGCCCTACATCACGCAGTTTGTTTGCGTCACGGCCTGTCACATCTTGGGGCTTGGCCGGGTGATGCATGGCAAGCCGATGATCGGGCCGGGGGCCTATGTGGCCAATCATGTCGGCTGGCTGGATATTTTCGTGCTGAATGCGGGCAAGCGGCTTTATTTCGTCGCCAAGTCCGAGGTGGCGGGCTGGCCCGGCATCGGCTGGCTTGCGCGTGGCACCGGTACGGTCTTTATCGCACGCGATCGTCGCCATGCCGCCGCACAGACGCGTTTGTTCGAGGATCGCCTGCGCGCGGGCCATCGGCTGTTGTTTTTTCCAGAAGGCACATCAAGCGACGGGCGGCGGGTCTTGCCGTTCAAAACCACGCTTTTCCAAGCTTTTCATAGTGAGCGGCTCAGCGCGATTTTGCAGATCCAACCCGTCACGCTGATCTATCATCCGCCTGTGGGCGAAGATCCGCGCTTTTATGGCTGGTGGGGAGATATGGCCCTGACGCCTGCGATCTTGTCCGTTCTGGCCGCACCCCGCCAAGGCAGGGTGGAGGTGGTTTACCACACCCCCCTGAAGGTCAGCGATTTTGCTGATCGCAAGGTATTGGCGTTGACCGCCGAGGCCGCCGTGCGCGCGGGCCTACCGCCTGCGATGCGCGATTAAAGCGCGGTCCAGCCGCCATCCACGCTGATCGTGGTGCCCGTGATCTGGGCCGCTGCATCCGAGCACAAGAACACCGCCGTGCCGCCCATCTGCGCCACAGTGGCGAATTCGCGCGAGGGTTGGCGCGCCAGCATCACTTCGCGCACAACGGTGTCGCGGTCCATGTTGTGGGTTTTCATTTGATCGGGGATCTGCGCCTCGACCAAGGGTGTCAGCACATAGCCGGGACAGATCGCGTTGGCGGTGATGGGTTCCTCGGCTGTTTCAAGTGCCGTGACCTTGGTCAGCCCCACCACCCCATGCTTTGCCGCGACATAGGCCGATTTGAACGGGCTTGCCGTCAACCCATGCGCCGAGGCGATATTGATCACGCGGCCCCACCCAGCTGCCCGCATCAACGGTAGGGCGGCCGCTGTGGTGTGAAAGGCCGACGACATGTTGATCGCAATGATCGCATCCCATTTCTCAGGCGCGAAATCGGGGATGGGGGCGACATGCTGGACACCGGCATTATTGATCAAGATATCGCAGCGCCCGGCCTGTGCGATCAAATCGCGGCAAGCCGCGGCCTTGGACATGTCGGCGGCGATATAGCGCGCGCTGATCCCGTATTCGGCCCCAAGCGATTCGGCCAAGGCGTGATCTTCGGCCCGGTCAGTGAAGGAGTTGAGCACGATATCGGCACCGGCACGCGCCAACTCGGCGGCGATGCCAAGGCCGATACCGGAATTCGAGCCGGTGATGATCGCGGTCTTGCCGGAAAGATCGGTGCTGATGGCCATGGCGGTGCTGTCCTTGTGATCGGTGAATCTTTGGTGCGAATCCTATCGCTCTGCCAAGGGACGGAACAGGGCATGGCATGTCGCGGGGGCCAAAAAAAACGCCGGCACAAGGCCGGCGTTCAGTTATTGAGGCAGGTTTCATACAGGCAAGAAACCTATCGAGCAGTGAGCACTTTATAAGCAAAGGCTTGGCCGTTGTCCAACCGAAAAGTTTGCAGTATGCGCCCGCCCTCGGTAGCCTTATGCCAATGCGCATTGAAGCAAAGAGGATTGTTCGAGCATGAGAACAGAATGTTTCGCGAAAATGGTCGGGGTCGCGGCCCTGTCGCTTGTAAGCGCAATCGGCCTATCCGGGGCAGGTATGGCGCAGCCGATGCACGGGATCGCAATGTATGGTGAGCCAGCCCTCGGGCCGGATTTCACCCATCTGCCCTATGCCAATCCCGACGCGCCCACGGGCGGGCGTATCGTGACCGGCGAAACCGGCAGCTTCGACAGCCTCAATCCCCATATCCGCGCAGGCTCGGTTCCGTGGCAGTTGCGGCTTTTGGCCTACGAATCGCTTCTGGGCCGGTCGTGGGACGAACCCTTCACGCTTTACGGGCTATTGGCCGAATCGGTCGAAGTGGCCCCCGACCATGCATGGGTGGAATTCATCCTCCGCCCCGAGGCGCGCTTTTCGGATGGAAGCCCGGTTACCGTCGCCGATGTGATCTGGTCCTATGAGACACTCGGCACCATCGGCCATCCGCGCTACCTCAATGCTTGGACACGTGTCTCGGGGATCGAAGCGGTCGGTGAGCGCGGCGTGCGGATCAGCTTTTCCGAACCCGACCGCGAATTGGCGATGATCATGGGGCTACGCCCGATCCTCAAGGCCGCACAATGGGAAGGGCGCGATTTCACCCAGTCGGGCCTCGATGTCGTGCCGATCGCCACCGCTCCTTACGTCGTCGATGATTTTGAAGCGGGGCGTTTCGTCAGCCTGAAGCGTAACCCCGATTACTGGGGTCGCGATCTGCCGTTTCGGCGCGGCACCAATGTGATTGACGAGGTGCGGATGGAGTTTTTCACCGATGGCACCGCCATGTTCGAGGCCTTTACCGCCGGAATCCTGTCGACCATGCGCGAAACATCGGCGCAAGCGTGGGCCACGAATTACGATTTTCCCCGTGTGCGCGCAGGCGAGGTGGTCTTGGCCGAAGTCAACCACCAGCGCCCCTCGGGCATGACGGGGCTCGTGATGAACACGCGCCGCGATCATTTTGCCGATTGGCGGGTGCGTGAGGCCATGATCCAGGCCTTTCCGGCCGAATTCATCAACCAGACGATGAATGGCGGCGTCGATCCGCGCATCACCTCCTATTTCGCCAATTCGCCCTTGGCGATGCAGGCAGGCCCGGCGACGGGACGGGAGGATGAATTTTTGGCCCCCTTCGCCGCCGATCTCTTGCCCGGCGCGCGCGAGGGGTATGTCATGCCCGTCTCTGACGGGTCTGAGCGCAACCGCGCCGGCATCGCAGCCGCACTGGCCGCATTGGAAGAGGCAGGCTTTACAGTGCAAAATGGCGTGATGACCAAGCCCGATGGCACGCCCTTTACCTTTGATATCTTGCTTCAGACCGGCTCGGCCGAAAATGACGCGATCATCAATATCTATACCGAGGCGCTGACCCGTCTGGGGATCAATGTCACCGTCAGCCGCGTGGATGCCGCCCAGTTCCGCGAACGCCGCGATGTCTTTGACTTCGACATGGTCTATGAACGCTATGGCCTGTCGCTCAGCCCTGGCAATGAGCAATATAGCTATTGGGGCTGCGCCAGCCGCGACACGCAAGGCTCGCGCAACCTGATGGGCGCTTGCCACCCCGCGATTGAGGCGATGGTGAGCAGGATGCTCAATTCCGAAAGCCAAAATGATTACCTCGCAGCCGTGCGCGCGCTTGATCGTGTCCTGACGTCCGAGCGCTATGTCGTGCCGTTCTGGCACAACCCGGTCAGCCGCATCGCCCATAGCGCCGAGCTGCGCTTTCCCGATGTGATCCCGATCTACGGCGATTGGATCGGCTGGCAGCCCGATGTCTGGTGGGTTGCCCCCTAAGCTTACCCGCTCAAGCCAAAGAAACGGCGCCTTCGGGCGCCGTTTTGTTTTTGGGCGGATTGCCTGAAAACGGCAATCATCCATGTCGCATCCGAACGCGACTGCGCCTGTGTTGCGGCGGCACATGGAGAGGAAGACATCACGCAGGACATCACATGCGCTACGGGATCAGTGTGGGGCTTGTGATTGCCGCGGCGCTTTTGTGGTCCATGCAAGGGCTGATTTTCCGTCAAATCGACATGGCCGAGCCTTGGGCGATCTTGTTTTGGCGCTCCTTGGGAATGATCCCGGTCATCGCGTTATTTATCTTATGGCAAGATGGGCGGCATGGGCTGCGCGGGCTTTGGCAGGTGGGATTTGCGGGGGTCATCGGCGCGCTGGGGCTGATCTTTGCCTTTGGCGGGGCGATCTATGCCATCCAATCTACGACCATTGCCAATGCGGTTTTCCTGTTTTCCGCCTCGCCTTTCATTACCGCACTTTTGGGCTGGGCCGTGCTTGGTGAAAAGGTGCGCGGACGCACTTGGGTCTCGATCGGGGTTGCGGCCATCGGCATCGCCGTGATGGTGCAAGGCGGGCTTGATCGGGGCGCTTTGCCTGGCAATATCGCCGCACTGTGCAGCGCGGCAGGATTTTCGGTGTTCACCGTCACCCTGCGCCGGAGTGCCACCGCGGCAATGCCCATCGTCTTGCTGAGCGGCATCTTCAGCTTGATCGCAGGGGCAGGCGGCGCATGGCTCAGCCTGACGCCACTGGTCGTGCCCGTGGCTGATCTGGGTTGGTCGCTCGGGATGGGGGCGGGCACGCTGGCCTTTGGCATGGTGCTCTACAGCTTGGGCAGTCGCGTGGTCCCGGCGGCTGAGTTGACACTGATCTCGCTGCTCGAGGTGATGCTGGCCCCGCTTTTGGTCTGGCTGGTGATCGGTGAAACCGTCAGCCAAGCCACCCTGTTGGGCGGTGTCTTTGTTTTGGGGGCGGTCTTGCTCAATGCAACGGGGCGCGCGTCGCGCAGCAAGGCGACGGCGCTGGCGTGACGGGTTATTCCGCGGCTTCGGGCAATTTGCCCTTCGGGTCCACTTTCACGCCACCCTCGCCATTGGGATAGACCAAGCCCGCCGAGATGATCAGCTTGGCCGCATCCTCGACCGACATATCCAGCACGATCACATCCTTGCGCGGCAGGAACAGCAAAAAACCCGATGTCGGGTTGGGCGTCGTCGGCATGAAGACCGAGACCATCTCTTCCGGACCATGGCGGCGCGCGATCTCGCCCTTGGCGGTGGTCGAGATAAAGGCAATCGCCCAAACCCCTTTGCGCGGATGCTCGATCAAACAGGCCTTCTCGAAATTCTGCTGGCCTTGTTGCAGCACCGTCTCGACGATCTGCTTCAGCCCCGAGTAAAGCGAGCGGATCACCGGGATCGATAAAACAAGGCTTTCCGCCCAGCGGATCAGCGACCGCCCGATCAACCCTTTGGCGACCCACCCCACTAGAATGGTGAAAATCAAGAAAGTGGCCACGCCGATGCCACGGATATCAACCTCGATGCCGGTATAAAGCCGGATCAGATAGGCCGGATTATAGGCATTCGGGATCAGCGGGAGCACCCAGCTGTCGATCCAGCCAAACAGCGACCAGATCAGCCAAACCGTGATCCCGATCGGCGCAATCACGATCAGCCCGGTGAAAAAGCTCGACCGGAGCGATGCGAATAGGCCACGGCGTGGCGGCGGAGGTGGGGGTGGTAGCTGCATATCTCTCGTCGGGTCCGGCCCAATAGCGCGGCGGCCAATGGCCGCTTTATCGGGCATATGTAGGCCGCGCGCGGGTCTGGCACAAGCGCCGCGCGATCACCCCTTGGTCATGGCCTTGGCAATCGCGGCCCCAAGGCGCGCATTGTTCAACACCAGCGCGATATTGGCCGATAGGCTGCGCCCCTTCGTCAGCGAAAACAGCCGGTCAAGCAAGAACGGCGTGACGGCTTTGCCCATGATGCCCTGCGCGCTAGCCTCGGCCTGTGCCATGGCAATCAACGGTGCCAGATCGGCGCTTGGGATTTCATCGGCGAAAGGGATCGGGTTGGCGATCAACTGTCCACCGGGCAAGCCAAGGGCCGCGCGCATATGGTGGGCGGCAGCGATCATCGCGGGGTCATCCATGCGCAGCGGTGCGCGCAGCCCGCTCTCCCGGCTCCAAAAGGCGGGGAAAGCATCTTGGCCAAAACTGATAACCGGCACGCCAAGGGTTTCCAGCACCTCCAGCGTTTTGGGCAGATCAAGGATCGCCTTGGCTCCGGCCGCCACCACCGTGACAGCTGTTTGCGCCAATTCATGCAGATCGGCCGAGATATCGAAACTCTCCTCCGCGCCGCGATGCACGCCGCCGATCCCACCCGTGGCAAAGACCGCGATCCCCGCCCTTGCGGCGCAGATCATCGTTGCGGCCACCGTCGTGGCCCCTGTGCCGCCCTGCGCAAGACAGGCGGCGAGATCCGCCCGGCTCAGCTTGGCCACGCTGCGTGCTTGGCCCAGTGCGTGCAACCGCGCGTCATCGAGCCCAACATGGATCTCCCCCGCGAGCACCGCGATGGTCGCAGGCACGGCACCGGCTGCGCGCACGGCATCCTCCACCGCTTGGGCGGTCTCCACATTCTGCGGCCAAGGCATGCCATGGGTGATGATGGTCGATTCCAAGGCCACGATGGGTGCGTTTTCCGCGTGGGCCGCCGCGACCTCCTCGCCAAAGCGCAGGGGCAGGGGGGGGAGAGGTTGTGATTGGGTCATGCTGGTTGATCCGAACTGACATAGGCGGCGGCGGCTGCAATGGCGCGCGCGAGCGCCGCTTGTCCTGTCACGCCGGCAAGTTCCGCGGCGATATGGGCCGCCATGAAGGTATCGCCCGCCCCGGTAATGCGGCGCGCGGTGAGTGCGGGCGGTTGGGCCACCAGCCGCTGATCCGCCTGCGCGGCGACAGCCACGCCCGGACCATCCGTGACCAAAACCCGCCGCGCGCCGGCATGGATCAGCGCATCGGCGGCGGCCATGGCACCCGCGGGCTTGGTCCCGGTCAACAGCCCGGCTTCCTCGCAATTGACGTAAAGCGTGGCGCGCGGATGACTGAGAAGGGGGCGCAACCGCGCGGCCTTGCCCGGCGAGGCAGGCGCAATCCTCAGATCGGCCGCGCCAAAGGCAGGGCTTTGGGCGATCTCTTCCAACAGCCCCTCGGTCAGATTGCCATCAAGCGCCACAACCCCTGACCAAGGTGCGGCAGCGTTGGCCAATCGCCCATCATGCAACGGGGCCAAGATGCGCGCGCCTGCGGCCTCCAGCGAATGGGCATCGGCCAAGGCCGCCAAAAGCCCGCCTTGCGCCTCGATGGCCATATATTGATCGGTCGGCAGATCGGGATCGATCAACACCGTGTCGCAATCCAGCCCCTTAGCGCGGCAAGATGCCAAAAGCGCGTGCCCCTCGGCATCATTGCCCACCACCGACAAAAGCGCAGGACGCAGATCAAAGCGCGTGAGTGTCATCGCGATATTGAGCGCCACACCACCGGGCAGGCGGGTAATGCGCCCCGGCTTGTCATTGCCGGCCTGCATCGCGTGATCGGTGCGCCCGATGATGTCCCACAGGACCGAGCCAATGCACAAGATATCCGGTGTCTTCCCCATGTCCTTGCTCTAGCCTTGCGGTTTGCGCGCGTCTATCCGCTTCTTCGTTTTATAAATATCCGGGGGGGGTCGCGGCACGCGACGGGGGCAGCGCCCCCATTGTGGCGCAGGCTTGCCGGTCCGCGCGGGTCCAAGGGGCGTATTTCCCACAAACCAAAGGGGTAGGGGTTGCCAAGCCCCCTGAAACCCCGTAATTGCGCGCTCACTTCACAGGCGAAGGCGGGCCACCAAGGGAGACATCCTTGTTGCGTCCACCGGTTGGGGAAACCCTGAACCTTCGCCCTAGGCGCAAACCGGAAAGGAACACGATATGGCGCTTCCAGATTTTTCTTTGCGACAGCTGCTCGAGGCTGGCGTTCACTTCGGTCACCAGACACAGCGCTGGAACCCGCGTATGGCACCCTACATCTATGGTGACCGGAACGGCATCCACATCATCGATTTGACGCAGACGGTCGAATTGCTCGACCAAGCGCTCAACGTCGTGCGCGAGACTGTGGCCAAGGGCGGCCGCATCCTGTTCGTCGGCACCAAGCGTCAGGCCCAAAAGCCCATCGCCGATGCCGCCGAGCGTTGCGCGCAATACTACATGAACCACCGTTGGTTGGGCGGCACGCTCACCAACTGGAAGACGGTGTCGAACTCGATCTCGCGCCTCAAGGAAATCGACGCGCTGATGGCCGCCGGTGTCGAGGGTCTGACCAAGAAAGAACGTCTTGGCATGGAACGCGATCAGGCCAAGCTGCAGGCTTCGCTTGGTGGGATCACCGAGATGGGCGGTTTGCCCGACCTGCTTTTCGTCATCGACGTCAACAAGGAAGACCTCGCCATCGCAGAGGCGCGCAAGCTTGGTATTCCCGTGGTCGCGGTTGTCGATACCAACTGCCCGCCCGATGGCGTGGATTACATCATCCCCGGCAATGACGATGCTGCCCGTGCGATCGCGCTTTACTGCGACCTGATTAGCCGCGCGGCACTCGACGGGATGTCGGCGCAGCTGCAGACCGCTGGTGTCGATCTTGGTTCGCTGGAAGAGGGCAGCTTGGAAGAGGCGCTGACCGACGTGGTCGAGCCTGCACCCGCAGCCGAAGAGCCAGCCGTCGAAGCCTGAGGCTTTCGTCATCCAAATGATACGCGCGCGGGGCATGCCTCGCGCGCAGACCGAATTTCAGGAGAACGCTCATGGCGATTACCGCTGCAATGGTAAAGGAACTGCGCGAAGCAACAGGCGCAGGCATGATGGATGCCAAGAAGGCATTGACCGAAACCGATGGTGATTTCGAAGCCGCCGTTGACTGGCTGCGCACCAAGGGTCTGGCCAAAGCCGCAAAGAAATCGGGCCGCACCGCAGCCGAGGGCCTTGTGGCCGTGGCTGTTGCCGCAGGCACCGGTGTTGCGGTCGAAGTGAATTCCGAAACGGATTTCGTGGCCAAGAATGCAGAGTTTCAGGGCATGGCCGCCGCCATCGCCGAGGCCGCACTTGGTGCAGCCGATCTGGACGCGCTCAATGCAACCCAGATTAACGGCACACCCGTCGAAACCGTCATCACCGATGCCATCGCCAAGATCGGCGAGAACATGGCCCTGCGCCGTATGACCAAGCTCGATGGTCAGACCGTGGTGTCTTATGTCCACAACGCGGCCGCACCCGGCATGGGCAAGATCGGCGTTTTGGTTGCCATCAATGGCACCGATGAAAGCTTTGCCCGCCAGGTCGCGATGCATGTTGCAGCCGTCAACCCGGCCGCATTGAACGAAGATGCTGTCGACCCCGAGATGGTCGCGAAGGAGCGTCAGGTCCAGATCGACATCGCACGCGAATCGGGCAAGCCCGATGCCGTGATCGAAAAGATGATTGATGGCCGGATGAAAAAATTCTTGGCTGATATCACCTTGGTCAACCAAGCTTTCGTCATCAACCCCGATCTGACTGTTGGCGCAGCTGCCAAGGAAGCCGGCGTTGAAATCACCGGCTTCGTGCGCCTTGAAGTTGGTGAAGGCATTGAGAAAAAAGAAGAAAACTTCGCTGAAGAAGTGGCCAAGGTCGCCAAGGGCTAACCCCTGATTAAAGCGCTGAATGATGAACGGGGCAGGGCATGGCGCTGCCCCGTTTTCTATTGGGCAGAGCATGTCACGCTCTCACGCGCTATGCGCGTGTCAGATGGCCCTTGAGCGCATCAAGCGCCAAGTTGTAGCCGCGGGCGCCAAAACCTTGGATCACACCAACACAGACCGGTGCGATGAGCGAGACATGGCGAAATGCCTCGCGCGCATGGGTGTTTGACAGGTGCAATTCAACCACCGGCAAAGCGATGGCGCTGATCGCATCACGCAACGCGACCGATGTATGGGTGTATGCGCCGGCATTGATAATCACGCCCGCCATCGTGCCGCGCGCGGCATGAAGATGATCGATCAGGATGCCTTCGCAATTGGATTGCGCACAGCTGACAGTTAGCCCGATGGTCGCGCCATGGGATATGCAAGCCGCCTCGATATCAGCAAGCGTGGTCGCGCCGTAGATCTCGGGCTCGCGCGTGCCAAGCAGGTTCAGGTTCGGGCCGTTCAGGACCAGTATTTGCATAATGTCATCCTCTGGCGCGCAGTATAGGGGTTTGGCAAAGCGGCGGAAGGGGCAATTATCTCGCCATGCCTAAGCGCAAAAAAGAAAGAGAATATAACATTCTATGGCGTAGCCTTAAGGTTCACCTTCAAACGCGCCCCAAGTCCTACATCCATTTATTTAACATAATACTGATTATAGGATATTGGGGCGCGCGATGAGAGGCTGCTCTCTTCATCCCCGATACGCCCTATCCCAGTGCGTAACCCGCACCGCGCACGGTTCTGATCGGGTCGCCATGTGCCCCTGCCTTGAGCGCTTTGCGCAGACGGCCCACATGCACATCGACCGTGCGGCTATCGACATAGATATCGCGGCCCCAGACGCGGTCGAGCAATTGCTCACGGCTCCACACCCGGCCTGGGCGCTCCATGAATGCGGTCAAAAGCCGAAACTCGGTCGGCCCAAGGCGCAGCTGCTCACCTTGGCGATAGACGCGATGCTCGGCCAGATCGATCATGATGTCATCATAGTCGAGCCGCTCACCCACTGTTGCGGGACGCACGCGGCGCAGCTGGGTGCGCAGCCGTGCCAATAGCTCTGCCACGGAATATGGCTTGGTGATATAATCATCCGCACCGGTCTCAAGGCCCCGGATCTTGTCGGTCTCTTCCGAGCGCGCAGAAAGCATGATCACGGGAATTCGCGCCGTATCGACACCCATCTTGAGTTGGCGGCACACCTCGATCCCCGAGACATGCGGCAACATCCAATCGAGCACGATCACATCGGGCGGTGTTTCACGCACCAAGACCAAGGCTTCATCGCCGGCTTCGGCGGTGATGACCTGATAGCCTTCGGCCTTGATGTTATAGGCCAGAACCTCGCGCTGTGCGGGTTCATCCTCGACCACAAGTACCAGCGGTTCCCCGGCCATGTCCCCTGCCCCTTACACACCGCGCCCGGCGTCGAGCGCGGTGGCGTCTTGCTTGGGCCGGTCATCGTCGGGCATGTCGCCGGTCACCAGATAGATCACCTGTTCGGCGATCGAGGTGACATGGTCGCCCATCCGCTCGATATTCTTGGCCATAAAATGCAAATGCATGCAGGTGGTGATGTTGCGCGGATCTTCCATCATGAAGGTCAGATATTCGCGAAACAGCGCCGAATACATCTGGTCGACATCACGGTCACGCGCGCGCACATCCGCCGCCAAAGCAACATCGCGCTGGATATAGGCGTCCAGCACATCCTTGAGCATCAATTCGACCTGGCGCGCCATCCGGCGCAGCGAGGCGGCCGTGCCATTGACCGGCGGGCTGTCGATGATGGTTTCGGTGCGCTTGGCGATGTTCTTGGCGTAATCGCCAATCCGCTCAAGATTGGTCGACACCCGGAACACCGTCAGAACCGTGCGCAAATCCGTGGCGATGGGTTGACGCTGCGCGATAATGCGGGCCGCTTCTTCGTTGACCTGTTCTTCCAGCGCGTCGATGGCGCGGTCGCCATCACGCACGGTGCGCGCCTGTTCGATGTCGCGGGTTTCAAGCGCCTCGGTGGCGCGCGCGATGGCTTCTTCGACCAAGCCGCCCATGCGCATGATTTGCGCTTGGATGCCTTCGAGGTCGCGGTCGAAGCCCGATACGATATGCTCTGATGATGGCATGGTTATCCCCCCTGCCCTATACGAAAAAGCCTCAACCGATCCGGCCTGTGATGTAGCTTTCGGTGCGTGGATCGTCAGGATTGGTGAAAATCTTCGATGTATTGCCGTATTCGACCAGATTACCGAGGTGGAAGAAGGCGGTTTGCTGGCTGACGCGTGCGGCCTGTTGCATCGAGTGGGTCACGATCACGACCGAGAATTTGGCGCGCAGCTCGTCGATCAATTCCTCGACCTGCGCCGTGGCGATGGGGTCGAGCGCGGAACAAGGTTCGTCCATCAAGAGAACCTCGGGGCCGGTGGCGATGGCGCGCGCGATGCAAAGGCGCTGCTGCTGACCACCCGAGAGGCCAGTGCCCGATTCTTTGAGACGATCCTTTACCTCATTCCATAGCGCGGCCTTGCGCAGGCTTTCCTCGACGATTGTGTCGAGATCGGCCTTGGTGCGGGCCAAGCCGTGGATTTTGGGCCCATAGGCGACATTGTCATAGATCGATTTGGGGAAAGGGTTGGGCTTTTGAAACACCATCCCCACCTTGGCACGCAGCTGCACGGGGTCAACGCGGCTGTCATAGATATCTTCGCCATCGATACGGATATCACCCTCGACCCGCGCGATGGAGACCGTATCGTTCATCCGGTTCAAACAGCGCAGAAAGGTCGACTTGCCACAGCCCGAGGGGCCGATGAAGGCCGTGACCGTATTGGTCAGGATATCGACATCGACGTCCTTGAGCGCATGTTTCTCGCCATAGTACACCTGCACGCCGCGGGCGGTGATCTTGATGTCCTGTGCGTCCACAAGTCTCTCCGTCATGAGTTGGTCGTCCATGTTCCGTTCCTTACCAGCGCCGCTCGAAGCGACGACGCAGCACGATGGCCAAGATGTTCATGATCAGCAAAAAGGCCAACAATACGATAATTGCCCCTGCGGACCGCTCGATAAAGGCCGGGTCGGCCCGGGAAGCCCAAGAATAGACCTGCACCGGCAATGCCGTCGCCGGGTCGAAGATACCGCCGTCAAACGGCCCCGCCGGGTAGTTTGCCACAAAGGCTACCATGCCGATCAGCAGCAAGGGTGCCGTTTCACCCAAAGCCGATGCCAACCCCAAGATCGTGCCGGTCAAGATCCCCGGTGCCGCCAAGGGCAGCACATGGTGAAACACCACCTGCATCTTCGAGGCCCCAACCCCCATCGCCGCGTCGCGGATCGAGGGCGGGACGGCGCGAATGGCCGCGCGTGTCGCGATGATGATCGTGGGCAGTGTCATCAAGGTCAGCACCAGCGCCCCCACCAAAGGCGAGGATTGCGGGAACTGCGCAAAATTGATGAAGATCGCGAGCCCCAAGATGCCATAAACGATCGACGGCACCGCGGCGAGGTTCGAGATATTCACCTCGATCAAATCGGTCCAGCGGTTCTTGGGCGCGAATTCCTCCAGATAGATCGAGGCCGACACGCCCAGCGGCAGCACCATCAAGGCCACCAAAAGCATCATATAGGCCGAGCCGATCATCGCCACGCCCAGACCCGAGGCTTCGGGCCGCTGGTCGGATGCATCAGGATTGGTCAGAAAGCCCCAGTTGAACTTGAGCGACAAAAGCCCGTCATCGACCATTCGATCGGCCAGATCGAGCTGGGCCGGAGAGATATTGACGTCAAGCTCGGCGATTGCACGCGTCACGCGCCCCTTGAGATAGCCGTCCACGCGCCCTGTGGCATATCCCTCGAAGGGGATGGTTTGGCCCAAAAGCGACGGATCTTCGATCACCATACGGCGCAGGCGCGCGGGCGTGTCCCGCGAGATGAAGGCCGCGATTTCCCGATCGCTGACCCCTTCGGTCGAAATGCCCCGTTCGGTGAGATAGGCGATCAGATTGTCGTTCAACAGACCCGTGTAGCCGATGGTGGTCACACGCATCATTTCATCGCGCTGGCGGTTCCCGTTCGGGTCAAGCCGCTCGGCATCCAAGGTCACCGGGAAGGAAAAGGTCGCCTGCCGAAAGGCCGAGACGCCATCCGAAAAGATCGTCCAAAGCATGATGAACAACACCGACAGGCTGACGCAGATCGCGACGACGCCATAATATTTGAACCGGGTTTCGGCAGCGTTGCGCTTTTTCATCCGTTCGGTCTGTTGCAACAGCGATGTTGCGGGCTTGGCCGGGCTTTGCGGTGTCGCCGCTGCGGTTGCGTCAGTCATTCGTACTGCTCCCGGTATCTGCGCACGACCCACAACGCAAAGATGTTCAGCCCCAAGGTGATCACGAACAGCGTGATCCCCAGCGCAAAGGCCACCAGCGTTTCGGCCGAGTTAAATTCCAAATCACCCGTCAACTGGCTGACGATTTTCACGGTGATCGTGGTCATTGCCTCGAACGGGTTCAGGTCGAGCTTGGCCGAGGCCCCTGCCCCCATGGTCACGATCATCGTCTCACCGATCGCACGGCTGGCGGCCAACAAGATTGCGCCAACGATACCCGGCAATGCGGCGGGCAAGATCACCTGACGCACAGTTTCCGACTTCGTGGCACCCAAGCCATAAGAGCCATCGCGCAGCGATTGCGGCACGGCATTCATGATGTCGTCGGTCAGTGACGAAATAAACGGAACCTGAAGAATGCCAATCACGATACCCGCCGTCATCACCGATGACCCGGAGGTGCCAAGCCCGGTCGGTTCGGCGATATATTCACGCAAGAAGGGGCCGACTGTTACCAGCGCAAAAAGCCCGAAAACCACCGTGGGGATGCCTGCGATCACCTCGATCAGCGGCTTGACGACAGAACGC
>JAQCLA010000109.1 GCA_027592105.1 Pseudomonadota bacterium
CCATGTGACGGACATGCCCGAAGATTATGCTGCGTTGGGCGTGCCAGCCCCCGTGGCCAACTAGAGAACACCCCCGGACCGAGGACGACACCCATGGCCCATACCAAGAACCACGACTACCACATCATCAACCCCTCGATCTGGCCTTTCATGGCGGCTGCAGCGGCGTTTGCCATGCTGTTTGGCGCTGTGAACTGGATGCATGACGGCGCGCCTTGGCTGTTCCTGATGGGCTTTATCGCCACGCTTTATGTCATGTTCGGCTGGTGGGCCGATGTGGTGGCCGAAAGCCATTCGGGCGATCATACGCCGGTTGTGCGGATCGGGCTGCGCTACGGGTTCATCATGTTCATCACGTCCGAGATCATGTTCTTCGCGGCATGGTTCTGGGCGTTTTTCAAGCATGCCATCTACCCGATGAACAGCTATGAGGCCTCGAGCTATATTCCGCCCGAAATCTACGCGGTCGACCCTTTCCATCTGCCGCTGATCAATACGCTTGTCTTGCTCTTGTCGGGCTGTGCGGTGACATGGTCGCACCACGCGCTGGTGCATGGTGGGCAGCGCAAGGATGTGGCCAACGGTCTGATCTTGGGCGTCGTTTTGGGCGTGATCTTCACCGGGCTGCAGGCGTTTGAGTATTACGAGCTGATCGCGCATAACGGTTGGAGCTTTGGCGGCGACAGGTTCTTCGCGACATTCTTCCTTGCGACGGGCTTTCACGGGTTACACGTGGTCATCGGCACGATCTTCTTGTTCGTGTGCTGGCTGCGCGTGCTGAAGGGCCATTTCACCGCCGAGCGGCACATCGGTTTCGAGGCGGCGGCCTGGTACTGGCACTTCGTGGATGTGGTCTGGCTCTTCCTTTTCTTCGCCGTCTATATCTGGGGACAAGCTGTCGTCCTTGGCTGAGCTTGACAGGCAGCAGGGGGGCGCTGCCCCCCGCCACCCGGTCCCCGGGTGCCTCCCCCCGGGATATTTGTGAAACGAAGAGGCGGGCAGATGCGCGTGAACCTTATTGGACGTTGAAGGGCCTGCCGTCGGGGTGGGCCTTTTGCTTGGGAGAGCGGTGATGGGACGGGTGATCGGGGTTTTGGTGCTGGGTCTGGGCGGGGTGGCGATCTTGCTGACGCTGGGCATTTGGCAGATGCAGCGCCTAGCTTGGAAAGAGGCGATCTTGGCCGAGATCACGGCGCGCATCGCAGCCGCGCCTGTTGCCTTGCCCGCCGCACCCGACTCGGAGGTTGATCGCTATCTGCCCGTGGCACTTGATGGCCGGTTCGATCCAGCATTCGTGCGCGTTTTGGTGAGCCAAAAGGGGATCGGCGCGGGCTATCGGATCATCGCGGCCCTTGAGACAGCTGCGGGGCGGCGTGTGCTGGTCGATCGTGGTGTCATCCCCGTGGCCGCCACCATGCCCGCGGCCACCGCCGATGATCTGCGCGTGATCGGCAATCTGCATTGGCCCGATGAGCGTGATGGTTTCACGCCAGAGAATGATCTGGCGGACAATCTGTGGTTTGCCCGCGATGTGACGGCTTTGGCCGCCCATCTTGGGGCTGAGCCCGTTTTGGTCATCGCGCGCGAGATCACCCCACCCGAGGCCGCGATTACGCCTTTGCCGGTGGGGATCGGCAATATCCCGAATGATCATCTGAGCTATGCGATCACATGGTTTTCGCTCGCGATCGTCTGGTTGGGGATGACACTGTTTCTGCTCTGGCGTATCAGGCGTGGACTTGGATGAGGACGACGGCGGCGATGCGCTACATCTCGACCCGGGGTCAGGCCCCTGAACTCCGCTTTGAAGAGACCATGCTGACGGGGCTGGCCCGCGATGGGGGGCTTTACGTTCCCGCGACGCTGCCGCGTTTTTCGCCGGCTGAGATCGCGGCAATGGCGGGTCTATCCTATGAGGATGTGGCCTTTCGCGTCATGCGCCCCTTTATCGGCGACAGTTTCACCGATCAGGAGTTCGGCGACATCATCGCGCGCGCCTATGCGGGCTTTGGGCATGCCGCGCGCGCGCCGCTGAAGCAGTTGCAGGACAATCATTTCCTTTTGGAGCTGTTTCACGGGCCGACGCTGGCCTTCAAGGATTTCGCGATGCAGCTGATCGGCCAGCTGTTTCAGGCGGCCCTTGCGCGTTCGGGCAAACGCGTGACCATCGTGGGTGCGACCAGTGGCGACACGGGCTCGGCCGCGATGGAGGCGTTTCGCGGGCTCGAGAATGTCGATGTCTTTATCCTTTATCCGCACGGGCGCGTGTCGGATGTGCAGCGCCGCCAGATGACCACGGTGTCCGAGGCCAATGCCCATGCGCTGGCGATCACCGGCACCTTTGACGATGCGCAGGCGCGGCTGAAGGACATGTTCAATGATTTCACCTTCCGTGACGAGGTGCGGCTGGCGGGTGTGAACTCGATCAATTTCGCCCGCGTGCTGGCGCAGGTGGTCTATTACTTCACCGCGGCCGTCAGCCTTGGCGCGCCGCATCGCAAGGTGAGCTTCACCGTGCCGACGGGAAATTTCGGCGATGTCTTTGCCGGTTATCTGGCCAAGAAGATGGGCCTTCCCATTGAACGGCTGGTGGTCGCGACCAACCAGAACGATATTTTGCACCGCGCGCTGTCGTCAGGCGAATATGCCACCCATGGTGTGACGCCGACGATCAGCCCCTCGATGGATATTCAGGTCAGCTCCAACTTCGAGCGCGCGCTGTTTGACGCCTATGGCCGCGATGGCGCGGCTGTGGCGCGGTTGATGGATGAATTGAAGCAAGGTGGTTTCCACATCAGCCAAGGCGCGCTCGAGGCGTTGCGCGGCGATTTTGCATCGGGGCGCGCAGCCGAGGATCAGACCGCCGCGATGATCGCGCGCGCGCGCGCAGAGATGGGGGAGCTGTTGTGTCCCCATTCCGCCGTGGGCGTGCATGTGGCGCAAGATTTCTTGGGCGCGACGCCAATGGTAACGCTGGCCACCGCCCATCCCGCGAAATTCCCCGATGCGGTCGAGGCCGCGACTGGCATCCGCCCCCCATTGCCCCCGCGCATGGCCGATTTGTTCGACAGACCCGAGCGGATGACGCGCGTGGAAAATGATCTGACCGCGATTGAAACCCTGATCCGCGAGGCATTGGCCAATTGAGCGTTGAGCTTCACACACTTTCGAACGGGCTGCGTATCGTCACCGAACATATGCCGGGGCTGGAATCGGCGGCACTTGGCCTTTGGGTCTCGGCGGGTGGGCGGCATGAGGCGGCCGATCAAAACGGGATCGCCCATTTCCTTGAACATATGGCGTTCAAGGGCACCACGCGGCGCACCGCATTGCAGATTGCTGAAGAGATCGAGGATGTGGGTGGCTATATCAACGCCTACACAAGCCGCGAGGTCACGGCCTATTACGCGCGGGTGCTGAAGGATGACGTTCCCTTGGCGCTCGATCTGATCGCCGATATCGTGCTGAATCCGATCTTTGATCCGCGCGAGATCGAGGTGGAGCGCGGCGTGATCTTGCAAGAGATCGGGCAGGCCGCTGATACGCCCGACGACATCATCTTTGATTGGCTGCAAGAGGTGTCATACCCCGGCCAAGCCTTGGGGCGCACCATTCTGGGCCCTGCGGAACGTGTGCGCGCCTTTGGGCGGGCCGATTTCGACCGCTTTGTCGCCAGCCATTATGGACCCGGACAGTTGATCTTGTCGGCGGCGGGCGCCGTCGATCACGACCAGATCGTGCGGCTGGCCGAGGCGGCATTCGGTCATTTGCGGCCCGGTCCGATGAGCGCGCCCGAAGCGGCCCGTTTCGCAGGCGGTGAGCGCCACGAGGTCAAGGCGCTGGAGCAGGCGCATTTCACCCTTGCGCTTGAGGCGCCGGGCTATCGCTCGGACGATATTCATACCGCCCAGATCTATGCCAGCGCCTTGGGCGGCGGCATGTCTTCGCGGCTGTTTCAGGAAATTCGCGAAAAACGCGGGCTTTGCTACACGATCTATGCGTCGGTCGGTGCCTATGACGACACCGGCATGCTGACGATCTATGCCGGCACCTCGGGCGAGGAGCTGCCGGAGTTGGTTGGGCTGACGCTGGATGAGTTGAAGCGCTCGGCCGAGGATATGACGGAAGCGGAACTTGCACGCGCGCGTGCGCAGATGAAGGCGGGTCTGTTGATGGGGCTGGAAAGCCCCTCTGCCCGGGCCGAACGCCTCGCGCGGCTGGTGGCGGTGTGGAACCGGGTGCCGCCCTTGGAGGAAACCGTGGCCCAGATCGAGGCGGTGACGCTTGCGGGCTTGCGTGATCATGCGGTGGGGCTTGTCACTTCGGGGCAGGCCGCGATGGCGCTTTACGGCCCTGTCGCGGGTGCGCCGCGGCTTGACGAGGTCACGACGCGGCTTGTCGCCTGATGCTTTTGCGTAAGCGGCAGATCAAGCTGGAAACCGAACGGCTGACGCTGCGTCTGCCGCGCCATGCCGATTTCCGGGCTTGGACGGCGCTACGCGCAGCCTCGGCCGATTTTCTGAAGCCGTGGGAGCCGAGCTGGGCCAATGACCATCTGAGCCGCAAGAGCTTTACCGGGCGGGTCTATTGGGCGCAGCGCGCGCTGAACGAGGGCAGCGCCGTGCCGCTGTTCATCTTTCGGCGGGCGGATGACACGTTGCTGGGTGCGATCACGCTCGACAATATCCGTCGCGGTCCGGCGCAGGCGACGACGCTGGGCTATTGGATCGGGGCGGCCCATGCGCGCCAAGGTTACATGCGCGAGGCGATCGAGGTGATGGTGCATTACGCCTTTCGCGGGCTTGATCTGAGCCGGGTCGAGGCGGCCTGCCTGCCGGAAAACACCGCGTCGCGCGGGGTGCTGGAAAAGACCGGCTTCAAATACGAGGGCGTGGCGCAAAGTTATCTTCAGATCAACGGGCGCTGGCGCAATCACGTTCTATATGCCCATCTGCGCCATGACCGGCGCGGCCGGACCGAGACTGGTTAAGCCCGCCACACCAAAAGACGGATAATACCGATGACCGATATCATGACCCGCCTTGCCGCATTGATTGATCCGGCGGCGATCCGCGCAGCCGGGCCATCCTATCTGGAAGAGCCGCGTGGGCGTTGGCACGGCAAGGCGCTTGGCGTGGCGGCCCCCGGCACGGCGGAAGAGGTCGCCGCGATCTTGCGTCTATGCAGCGAGACGGGCACGCCGGTCATTCCCTATGGGGGCGGCACGGGGCTGGTGGGCGGTCAATTGGCCGAGGGGGGCACAGCGCCGCTGATCTTGTCGCTTGAGCGCATGCGCGCCATTCGCAGCTTTGATGTCGAGGCCGGCACGATGACTGTCGAGGCAGGGGTGATCTTGCAAGAGATCCACACCACCGCCGAGGCGCAGGGCTGGATCTTTCCGTTGACGCTGGCCAGCCAAGGCTCGGCCCGGTTGGGTGGGCTTTTGGCCACCAATGCGGGCGGGGTGAATGTGCTGCGCTACGGCAATGCGCGCGATCTGGTGCTGGGGGTCGAGGCGGTTCTGGCCGATGGCACGGTGATCAACACGCTCTCGCCTTTGCGCAAGAACAACATGGGCTATGATTTGCGCCATCTGCTGATCGGCTCGGAAGGCACGCTTGGGGTGATCACGGCGGCCTCGCTCAGGCTGTTTCCCAAGCCTGCGCGGCAAGGGGCGGCGATGATGGTGGTGCCATCCCCCGAGGCGGCGCTGACGCTTTTCAAAATGGCACAGGCGCGCGCAGGTGATGCGCTCTCGGCCTTTGAGTTGATCAGCCAGCAAGGTTTGCTGTTTCTCGATGCGATGGGCCCCGAGACGCGCCAACCCTTTGATGCGCGCCCTGATTGGATCTGTCTGATCGATCTGGGCATGGGGGCGGGTGGTGATCCCGAGGCGGCGCTAGAGGCCCTCTTTGCCGATGCATATGAGGCGGGGCTTGTCAGCGATGGGGTGATTGCGCAATCGGATGGCCAGCGCGCTGAATTCTGGGCGCTGCGCGAGAATATCCCCGAGGCCAACCGCCGGATCGGCGCGATCTCGTCCCATGATATCTCGGTGCCCGTGGCGCTAGTGCCGCGCTTTATCGCCGAGGCACCCGCGCGCATCGGCGCTGTAGGAGAGTTTCGGCTGAACTGCTTTGGCCATATGGGCGACGGCAATCTGCACTACAATGTTTTCCCAATGCCCGGGAAAAGCAGCGCCGATCACGACAATCAGCGCAGTGCGATCAAGCGCGCGGTGCATGATCTGGTGGATGAGCTGGGCGGCTCGGTCTCGGCCGAGCATGGGGTGGGGCGGCTCAAGGTCGATGATCTGGAGCGCTATGGCGATCCGGGCAAGCTGGTGGCAATGCGCGCAATCAAGGCCGCACTTGACCCCAAGGGCATTTTGAACCCCGGCGCGGTGTTGCGCGGCTGATCTTGCCGCCGCGCTGGGCTTATGGCCGGATCCGCGTTCACATGAGTTGGTTTCACAATAGCGATCTTTTTTTGTGAATTTTACTCGATTATGGATCAATAATTTCCTTATTAGAACATATCCGCAAACTTATCCACAGCCCCTCAGAAGGGCATGGGATGGGCTTTGTTGATCTTGTCGATCTCGGCCAATTGGTCGCGCGTCAGGGTCACATCTAACCCGTCGAGGATATGGGCCAGCTGATCACAGGTGGTGGCCCCGAAGATCGTCGAGACGGGAAAGGGGCGCTGCACGCTAAAGGCCAGCGCCATATGGATGGGATCAAGCCCATGGGCCTTGGCCATGTCCAGATAGGCGGCGACCGCATCGAAAACGCGCGGTGTCTTGCGCCCGCCCAGATCGCCGTTCAGCGCCATGCGGCTGCCTTCGGGCATGGCGCCGTTTTGGTATTTGCCAGTCAAAAGCCCCGCCGCCAAAGGGGAATAGGCCAGAAGCGTGACCTGTTCATTGATCGCCAATTCGGCCAGATCGGTGTCGTAGAGCCGGCACAAGAGCGAATATTCGTTCTGGATCGATTGCACACGCGGCAGGCCGTGAGTGCGCGCAAGCTCCAGCCATTGCGCGGTGCCCCATGCACTTTCATTGGACAGCGCGAAATGGCCGATCTTGCCAGCCTTGACGGCCTTTTGGGCGGCCTCCAGCACGTCATGCATATGCGCCAGCGTCGCTGCGCGGTTCTGGGCGGCGGGGTTGAAGCCCCAGTTTTGGCGAAAGTGATAGCTGCCGCGATTGGGCCAGTGCAGCTGGTAGATATCGATCATATCGGTTTTGAGCCGCGCCAACGAGGCGTCGAGTGCGGCTGTAAAGGTTTCGGGCGTGATATCTTGCCCTTGGCGGACAAAGGCCGCGTTCTTGCCGGTGATCTTGGTGGCCAGCACATATGCGCCCCGCCGCCCCGGATTGGCGGCGTTCCAATTGCCCAGCACCGTTTCCGTCAGCCCCACGGTTTCCGGCGTGACCGGGTTGACCGGATACATCTCGGCGGTGTCGACGATGGTGATACCGGCATCAAGCGCCATATCCATCTGGCGATGCGCTTCGGCCTCGGGGGTGTGGGTGCCCCATGTCATTGTACCAAGGCAATAATCGGTGATCAGCCTGTCGGTCGTGCCGAGGGGGATTTTGCGCATGGGTCGTTATCCTCGTCTCGTGTTCGGGCGGACACTAGGGGGCGGGGCGGGATGTGCAAGGTTGGGGATTGAGAACATTTCATGAACATGTATCTTATCGCGCATGGATCTGCATATGCTCACCCGTCAAAGCCATCACAGCGCACGCCCCAGCCTGCCGCTTTTGGGGCAGTTTCGGCTGGCCGGTGCCCGCGCGCATGAGATCTGCGGCGCGGCGCGGCGGCGCTTGGCGCTTTGGCTTGCCGCCGAGGCGCAGGGGCCGGTGATCTGGATCAGGCCCGCATGGCATCCCGATCGGCTGCATATGGCGGGCATCCGCGATGAGATCGATCCCGGGCGATTGTTGATGATCGCGCCCGAGCGGCCCGAGGATCTGCTTTGGACGATGGAGGAGGTGCTGCGCGCAGGCGTGGTGGCGGTGGCGATCTGCGACCTGCCCGCGCCGCCGGGGCTGACCGCGATCCGGCGGCTGCATCTGGCCGCAGAGGCAGGCGCGCAAGGTGGCGCGC
>JAQCLA010000110.1 GCA_027592105.1 Pseudomonadota bacterium
CATCAGCGCATGGCCATGATCGTATTTATGCCCGCCCTGTTTGGCGATTTCGCCGGCCTGTGGCGCGCCAAGCAGCACAACATCGCCCTGCCCCGCCCGGCCTTGCCGATCTAGCCCGATATCGCACACCACGACATGGCCGCAAAAATCAGGTCCGCGATCAAGAAGATGCCCCGGCTTTTGCGCATGAAACGTCACCGTCAGATCCGCGCGAAAGCCTGCCGCTTCTCCCGCCGCATCCACCAAAACGCGACCGGAGTCCGCACAAAGCCCCGAAGGTATATCGACCGCGACCCTGTGCCAGTGATCAAAGGCTTGGCTCCCCAGCGGCGTCAGCATCGCTTGCACCAGATCAGGCGCCAAACTACGCGTCAGCCCCGTGCCGAAGAGCGCATCCACGATCACGCCGCCGCGTGGATCGGGCAAGGCCGCGACGGGCAAAGGTTGGATTGTCCCCATCGCAGCCCAACGCGCATTTTGCGCGGCCGCATCCCCCGACAAATGCGCGGGGTCGCCCCAAGCGAAAACCGCGACCTCCCACCCCCATTCCTGCAAAAGGCGCGCGATCACGTAACCATCGCCGCCGTTATTGCCCGGTCCACACAGCACGATGGCCCGGCCCGGCACCTCAGCCAGTTTGGGCCAATGCGCAAAGATGGCATCGACCACGGCACGACCGGCGCGTTCCATCAGCGCGCCGCCCGTGACGGCACCGCTGTCGATGACGGCCTTTTCGATGGCGCGCATCTGCGCGGCGGTGACAAGGCTGGTGGCGCTCGATGTTTTCATTTCGCTCACTTTTGCAGCAAATCGTCTATTTTTTAATCACAGCATGTCAGAATCCTGAGCATCCCGTGCATTCTGGATCGTAGCGCATGGATTCCCCGCGCGCAAAATGGTGTCAGGAACCCGCACATACGAGGAGGCTTGGGCCGCATGAAAAAGATCGAAGCGATCATCAAACCCTTCAAGCTCGACGAGGTGAAGGAAGCGCTGCAGGAGATCGGCATTCAGGGCCTCAGCGTGACCGAGGTAAAGGGTTTCGGACGCCAGAAGGGTCATACCGAACTTTATCGCGGTGCAGAATATGTCGTTGATTTCCTGCCCAAGGTGAAGATCGAGGTTGTCTTGACCGATGACATGGTCGATGCCGCGATCGAGGCGATCATCAGCGCCGCCAAAACCGACAAGATCGGCGATGGCAAGATTTTCGTCTCCGATATCTCGCAGGCGATCCGTATTCGTACCGGCGAAACCGGCGACGACGCAATTTAAGCCGCTGGCCAAGGGGCGAGTAACGCACCAATCGGCCAAGCAATCACACGACCATTACGTCAGGGGAAGGTCACGATGAGCAAAGAACACCTTTTGAACATGATCAAGGAAGAAGGGGCGGAATATGTCGATATCCGCTTCACCGATCCGCGCGGCAAGCTGCAGCATGTGACGGTCATGTCCGACCTCGTCGACGAGGACTTCATTGAAGAAGGCTTCATGTTTGACGGTTCTTCGATTTCCGGTTGGAAGGGTATCGAAGCTTCCGACATGAAACTCATGCTCGACACCGAAAGCGCCTATGTCGATCCCTTCTACGCCGAAAAGACCATCTGCGTGCATTGCAACGTGGTCGAGCCCGACACGGGTGAGGCCTACAACCGCGACCCGCGCGGCATCGCACTCAAGGCCGAGGCTTATCTGAAGTCCTCGGGTATCGGTGACGCGGCCTATTTCGGCCCCGAAGCTGAATTCTTCGTCTTCGACGATGTCCGCTACGCCGTTTCGATGAACAAGGTCTCCTTCGAAGTCGACGCTGTCGACGGCGCATGGAACACCGACACCGAATACGAGATGGGCAACAGCGGTCACCGCCCCGGCATCAAGGGCGGCTATTTCCCGGTCAACCCGATCGACCCGGCACAAGATCTGCGTTCGGAAATGCTCTCGACGATGAAGCGCATCGGCATGAAGGTCGACAAGCACCATCACGAGGTTGCCTCGAACCAGCACGAACTCGGCCTGATCTTCGGCACGCTGACAAAGCAGGCCGATGACATCCAGAAGTACAAGTATGTCATCCACAACGTGGCGCATGCCTATGGCAAGTCGGCGACCTTCATGCCCAAGCCCATGGCCGGCGACAACGGCACCGGCATGCATGTGAACATGTCGATCTGGAAAGACGGCAAGCCGCTGTTCGCAGGCGACAAATATGCTGACCTGTCGAATGAGGCGCTGTATTTCATCGGCGGTATCCTCAAGCACGCCAAGGCGCTTAACGCCTTCACCAACCCGTCGACCAACAGCTACAAGCGTTTGATCCCCGGTTTCGAAGCCCCCGTTCTGCGCGCCTATTCGGCGCGTAACCGCTCGGGCTGCGTGCGTATTCCGTGGACGGAAAGCCCCAAGGCAAAGCGTGTCGAGGCCCGTTTCCCCGATCCGTCGGCGAACCCCTACCTCGCATTCTCGGCCCTGCTGATGGCCGGCCTCGATGGTATCGCGAACAAGATCCACCCCGGCGATCCTTCGGACAAAGATCTTTATGATCTGCCCCCCGAAGAGCTGGCATCGATCCCCACCGTTTGCGCAAGCTTGCGCGAGGCGCTGGAAGAGTTGGAAGCCAATCACGACTTCCTGCTCAAGGGCGGCGTCTTCGACAAGGACCAGATCGAAGCCTATATCGCGCTCAAGTGGCAGGAGGTTTACGCCTTCGAGCACACACCCCACCCGATCGAATACAAGATGTATTACAGCTGCTAACCAGCAGTTGGATCAAACAAACGGGCGCCCTTGGGCGCCCGTTTTGCTTTTTGCAACGGCCCGTCGGAAGACCGTCAAAACCGCCCGAAACGGCGGATCAATTGCATCGCCTTCTTAGTGCGGTTGCCGTTTTGTTGGGCTTGGGCTTGTTGCTCGGGGGTTGCATCGGCACGGCCCTGCGTCAGCTTGTCGATCCCGGCATTCATACCGCGATTGACGACTTGGCGGACAACCTGCCTAATCACCATGTTGATGACACGTTCCATACGACTGACCTCGTTACTCTCATACAAACCCGATTTGGGCCACTCACGTTTTGCTTCCACAACGATACCGCAGAAATGCGGCAAAGTCAGGTCACGGAATTATTGGCCCTCATCATCGATCAGATCGTCATCATGATCGTCGCGCATGGCCATTTCCGCGTCATCTTCGAACATATCGCCCGTATCGCTTTGACCAAGCACCTCGGGCTCGCCGCCTTCGGGTGGGCGGTTTTCCAATAGCCCCGCCTCGCGCAATTCCTTGAGCCCGGGCAGATCGCGGGCCGATTCCAGCCCGAAATGATCGAGAAAGCCTTGCGTGACCACATAGGTCACAGGCCGACCCGGCGTCATGCGGCGGCGGCCGAAACGCACCCATTCCATCTCGATCAACTGATCGACCGTCCCCTTGGAAGCAGAGACGCCACGGATTTCCTCGATCTCGGCGCGGGTGACGGGCTGGTGATAGGCGATAATCGCCAATGTCTCGATCGCCGCACGGCTCAGCTTGCGTGTCTCGACTGTCTCGCGCGACATCAGGAAACCCAGATCGGCCGCCGTGCGGATCGCCCATGCCTCGCCCACGCGGGCCAGCGTCACCCCCCGCCCCTCGTAGCGCTTGCGCAACAGCTGCAACGCCTCGGCCGCATCGCAGCCATGCGGCATGCGCGCTTCCATCTCCGATAGGCTCAGCGGGCGGGCGGCGGCAAACAGCATCGCTTCGACCATGCGCTCCTGCTCGGCCAAGGGGGGGGCGCGAAACAGGCTTTCTTCGCGCACAGGTTTGGGCGTGTCCGCCATCTACTCGTCCCTCCGACGCAATTCGATCGGCGAAAAGGTCTCGGATTGCCGGATCAGCACCTTGCCCGCCTTGGCCAATTCCAGCGCTGCCGCGAAACTCGCCGCCATGGCAGAGCGGCGGCGCTTAGGATCGCCGCGCCATTCCTCCGGCAAATAGCTTGCCAGCGCGGTCCATTCACCGGCATAGCCGATCAGCCCGCGCATCCGGTCCAGCGCCTGTTCCATGGTCAGTACATTCTCACGATCCATGACAAAGGGGCGGAACTCGTCTTTCGTGCGAATGCGGGCATAGGCCTGCATCAGATCGAGCAGACCGGCTGTATAGGTCACGCGCCGCGCGGTCGCGACCTCTTGCTCTTCGCCGCGCGTGAAGCGGTCTTGCCCCAAGCGGTCGCGCGCCATGAGTTTGGCCGCGCAATCACGCATCGCGGCCAAGCGCTCGAGCTGAAAGGCCAGATAGGCGGCCATTTCCTCGCCCGATGGCCCATCCTCGGAGGGGTCGGGCGGCAAAAGCAGGCGCGATTTGAGGAAGGCAAGCCACGCCGCCATCACAAGGTAATCGGCCGCCAATTCGATCCTGAGCGCGCGCGCCTGTTCGATGAAGGTCAGATATTGTTCGGTCAGCTTGAGGATCGAGATCTTGCGCAGATCCACCTTTTGGCTGCGCGACAAGCTCAACAATAGGTCGAGCGGCCCCTCGAACCCGTCCACATCGACGATCAGCGCCTCGGCCGCGCGGCGCGAGGCGACCGCATCCCATTGGGTGTCCGCATCATTGGCGGGCACAGGCGTGTCAGCCATAGACCTCTCCGTCCAGAAGATCGGCAAGGTCGGCCTCTGCGGCGGCGATGTCAAGCGGCGCGGGATGGGCGCGTTGGGCCAACGCGCGCTCACAGCGCGCAAGGGCCGCCCCGCTCAATGCGCCGGTATCGGCCAGAACCAAGGCCATTTCGGCCCGGTCGCCATTGCAATGCAGGATCAAATCGCAGCCCGCCGCACAGGCACGCGCGGCGCGTTCGCCGATCGGTCCGGGCAGCGCACCCATCGACAGATCATCCGTCATCAGCGCCCCGTCAAAGCCGATCTCGCTACGGATCATGCCAATCAAATCACGCGAGAAGGTGGCGGGCAAATCACGGTCGATCGCTTCGTAGACGATATGGGCGGTCATGCCCAAGGGAAGATCGGCCAAGGGTTTGAAGGCCGCGAAATCGACCTGCATCAATTCTTCCAAGGTGGCACTAACGCGCGGCAGGCTGAGGTGGCTGTCCACCTCGCCCAGACCGTAACCGGGCAGATGCTTGAGCACGGGCAAAACGCCACCCGCGACCAAGCCTTGCGCCACGGCGCGCCCCGCGCCGATCACCGTATCGGCTTCGGTGCCGTAAAGGCGATTGAGCAGCACGGGATGCGTCGTTTCACGCGCCACATCGGCCAGCGGCATGCAATTCACATCGATGCCCATTTCGCGCAATTCATGCGCGATGAGGCGTGCGCGCAGATACATGGCGCGCGCCGCACGCGCGGGCCCTGCTTGGGCCATCTGCTCAAGTGCTGGGCGCCACTGCCGCCAATAGGGCGCGCGCATGCGCTGGACGCGTCCGCCCTCTTGATCGATCAGGATCGGGGCGTCGCGCCCTACGGCTGCACGCAGATCAGAGGTCAGCGCCAAAAGCTGCGTGGGATCTTCGATATTGCGGGCAAACAGGATAAAGCCCCACGGCTGGGCTTCGGCAAAAAAACGCGCCTCATCGGGCGAGAGGCGCGGGCCTTCGCAACCCAAGATCGTGGCCGAAAGCCCGGACATGCGCGCTACCTGACCGTGACGGGAATGCAAGGCGCGTTGCGCGCCACCAAGGCGGCACAGAACCGGCGCGAGGCGGCAAGATCCTCGAACCCATGGGCGCGCAGGCGGTAAAAGGTCGAACCGCCCGAGCTTGCCGATTGAATGACCCGCGCGCGGCCTTCGAAATAATCGGGGAATTGCACCAGCAGGCGATCCCACTCGGCCTGCGCGATTTCGGGGCTGTCGAAGGCGCCCAATTGGACAAGCCGTGTCCCTTCGGCCAATTGCGCCTCATCCAATTCGCGCACGGCACCGCCGAGCGGCCCTGCAACCTCGGCCCTGCTGGCCGAGGACAAGATCGTGGTGGGCCGCACCGGCGGGCGGATCGACAGGCTGACACCGGGGATTGTGGCCGCGATCACGCGCGTGGGTGCAGCAGCGATCTCGGGGAGCGGGGCCGGCGGCACGACCGCTGCGCTGTCCTGCGCGCTTGGCGCGACATCATCGGTTGCAGCAAGCGGCGCATCCGCACCACGCGCGATCAGCACATCGATCAATTCTTGCGTCTGACGCGCGGCGGCTTCGGGTGTTGGACTGGGATTGTCGATCGCGTTGGGAAGCGAGGCCGACCTCATCGCGACAGCGGTCAATTCCACGGGGGGCGGGGCCAAGACCAAGGTATCGGGCACATCGGCGGCTTCCGCACCTTCGGCCAGACGGTTGACCGCAAGCCCTTGATGATCGGCCTGTGTGCCGCCGGGGTCTTCGGGTGCGCTGCGCATCGGCCCTTCAAGCGCGCGGATCACCGGCACACCCGACACATCGCGCGACGCCAGTTGAAAGGCCCACACAGCCATACCCACAACCAAGCCCAGCGACACGAATGCCCCGGCCCAGTTCACGATCTGCCCGAATTGCGACATGAGGGGCGCACCCGCGCCTTGTGCGCGAGATCCCCCATAATCGCGATCATCACCGAATGATCCGATGTTTGCCATATCCTGTCACGCCTGCTCTTGTTCCCCGTTTGCGTGCCTTGCGACACCGGGGTTTGCCTCTACGATCCAGCCGACAGGAGGTCTGACGCCTCACATTTTATCGGCAGGTCGTACGCCCAAGATACCAAGACCGTTGGAAATAACAATCGCCACGGCACTGATCATGGCAAATTTCCCACGGCTTGTGGCTGGATCATCCTCTTGCAAGAAGCGCAGCGCAGGCTCGCCATTGCCTTTGTTCCACAGCGCGTGGAAATCGCTGGCCAGCTCATAGAGGTAAAAGGCGATGCGGTGGGGCTCATGGGCCTCAGCGGCACTTTCGACCAGACGCGGCCAATGGGCGAGTTTCGCCACCAGCGCCAATTCCGCCGGATCACTGATCGCGCCCAGATCATCGACCCCGCCCGCCGTGATGCCCAGCTCTGCCCCTTTGCGCAGCACCGATTGGACGCGCGCATGGGCATATTGGACGTAAAAGACCGGATTATCCTTGGATTGCTCGCGCACCTTGTCGACGTCGAAATCCAACGGCGCGTCATTCTTGCGCGTGAGCATCACGAAACGCGTGACGTCAGGGCCAACCATCTCGACCACATCGCGCAAGGTCACGAAAGTGCCTGCGCGCTTGGACATTTTCAGCTCTTGATCGCCGCGCTTGAGGCGCACCAGCTGCATCAGCTTGATGTCGAGCGGCACAAGGTTGTTCGACAAAGCTGCCACGGCGGCCTTCATCCGTTTGACGTAACCGCCGTGATCGGCGCCGAAAATATCGATCAACTCGTCGAAACCGCGGGTGATCTTGTCATAGTGATAGGCGATATCGGGGGCGAAATAGGTCCATGCGCCATCCGATTTCATCACCGGGCGGTCGACATCGTCACCAAACTCGCTGGATTTGAACAGCGTCTGCTCACGCGGCTCCCAATCCTCGGGGGTTTTGCCTTTGGGCGGTTCCAGCACACCTTCGTAGATCAAGCCCTTGCCGCGCAAATCCGCCAACGCGGCTTCGATCCGGCCCGTGCCATAAAGCGATTTTTCGGAATAAAACACATCCATCTCGACGCCAAGCGTGGCCAGATCCTCGCGGATCAGCACCAACATCCGGTCGGTGGCGAAATCGCGGATCGCGGCCAGCCAAACCGCTTCATCCTGGCCCAGATAGGCGTCACCAACCGCGTCCTTGAGCGCCTGACCCACCTCGATCAGGTAATCGCCGGGATAGGTGCCATCGGCAAAGGCCACCTCTTGGCCATGCGCCTCAAGATAGCGCAGATAGACCGAGCGGGCCAAAACATCGACCTGCGCCCCGCCATCGTTGATGTAGTATTCGCGCGTGACGTCATGGCCGGTGAAATCCAAAAGCCGCGCCAGCGCATCGCCAAAGACCGCACCGCGCGTATGGCCCACATGCAAAGGCCCCGTGGGATTGGCCGAAACATATTCGACATTGATCCGCCGCCCTTGGCCCAGCGTTGAGCGACCATAGCTTGCCGATTGCGCCAAG
>JAQCLA010000111.1 GCA_027592105.1 Pseudomonadota bacterium
TTTTGGGTTAAATCCCAAGCCTGTGAGCGCCACAACGCCGCCGAAAAGGCGCTTGTTCCGGCACATGAAAAATCCCGCATGTTGTCCTTATACTGCCATGCTTCGGCCGGATTTTCAGCCGATCGTATCGATCAAAAGATGTATCGAGCAATAGTAATGAGGTAACCGAGATGGGACCGCTGAAAGCGATCGCAAGTTGCTACCTGAACATGTTCAATTTTGTCGGCCGCGCCCGGCGGGCTGAATACTGGTGGTTCGCTCTGTTCATTTTCTTGGCCTATGCGGTGGTTCAGGTCGCCACGGTAATCTACGTGCTGCGCAACCCTTGGCTCCTCGACTCGTTGAACTCGCCCGCTGCGATGCAGGCCTTGCTCTTACAAAACGGCAGCGTGAATGATTGGGGCGCTTATGCGCTGGTCGGCAAGATCGTCTTCATATGGCTGCCGCACCTCAGCGTAACAATTCGCAGGTTGCATGACACGAACCGCAGCGGCTGGTACATCTTCGTACCGTTCTTGGCGACAATCGCCGGGATCGTGGGCGGAACCTTCATCTTCATGGTGACCCTCGGCCAAGGCGCCGCGATTGCGATGTTCGCAATGTTGGTCGTGCCGCTTGTGGTCAACATCTGGTTCTTCGTCATCATGTGTCTGCCGGGAACCCATGGCAACAATGACTACGGCCCAGATCCCATACCGAACCGCAAACGCAAACCCCCTGCGCACCCTGCCTTCGCCCCGCGGCTTCCCCCCAATGAGCAGGCTGAGATCGCGGCCCTCCGACAGTCAGAAATAAAGGATTACTACCGCAAGCACGTGCTGCCCGGTATCCAGCGAACCTGACCAAGCATTGCCATCGTCGCTGCATGTCTGCAGCGGGTCAGATCGCGCATCCAGCCCAGTTCGCGGCTGCACGTTAGGCGAAGTGCGCGCGTCAGTAGCGATAGTCTGCGTAGATGCGGCTAAGATCACCCGCCCAATCGCCATTGTAATGCTCGAGCAATTCATCGGCAGGCACGCGGCCGGTTTCGACACTTTCCTTCAGCGCGTTCAGGAAATGGGTCTCATCGGTGATCAGACCGCCCGCACCGTCACGCGCGCGCCCTTTCAGCCCGGCCTCCGACATGGCCACAACCTCGCGCGCCAGATCATGCATGGCGATCTTGCCCACCACGGCCTGTAGCCCATCGACCGAAGCCGCAACGCGCAATGCATCACGGGTTTCGGCATCCCAATCCTTGACCAGATCCCATGCGGCATCGAGGGCGGATTGATCATACATCAGCCCCACCCAAAACGCGGGCAGCGCGCACAAACGCCGCCATGGGCCACCATCGGCACCACGCATCTCGATGTATTTCTTCACGCGCGCTTCGGGAAACACCGTGGTCAGGTGATCGGCCCAATCGCTGAGCGTGGGCATCTCGCCGGGCAGCGCAGGCAGTTGCCCCTTGAGGAAATCGCGGAACGACTGGCCCAGCGCATTGATGTATTTGCCATCGCGGTAGACGAAATACATCGGCACATCGAGGACATATTGCACCCAAGCCTCAAAGCCGAAGCCCTCCTCAAACACGAAGGGCAGCATGCCTGTGCGCGCGGGATCAAGATCGCGCCAGACACGCGCGCGCCATGATTTATGCCCGTTGGGCTTGCCATCAAGGAAGGGCGAATTGGCGAAAAGGGCGGTGGCCACAGGCTGGAGCGCCAGCGCCACGCGCATTTTCTGCACCATATCGGCCTCGGAGCCGAAATCGAGGTTCACCTGCACTGTGCAGGTGCGCCGCATCATGGTGGTGCCCATGGTGCCGACGCTCTGCATATAGCCATCCATCAGCTTGTAGCGCCCCTTGGGCATCAGGGGCATATCTTCGTGCCGCCAGATGGGGGCAGCACCCAGACCGATGAATTCCACGCCCAGCTTGTCGGCCACCTCGCGCACTTCGCGCAGATGATCGTTCACTTCGTCGCAGGTCTGGTGGATCGTCTCAAGCGGTGCGCCCGAAAGCTCCAGCTGGCCGCCCGGCTCTAGGCTGACATTTGCGCCATCCTTGGTCAGCCCAATGATGTTGCCGCCTTCGAATACGGGGGTCCATCCGAACTTGGCCTGCAACCCTTCCAGCACCGCCTTGATCGAGCGCTCCCCCTCGTAGGGCAGAGGCGCCAACGTATCACGGCAATAGCCGAATTTCTCGTGTTCCGTGCCGATCCGCCATTCATCCTTGGGCTTGCATCCCGATGCGAGATACTCGGCCAATTGGTCATGATGTTCGATCGGGCCGCCGCCGGACTGGGGGATGGACATCGGTTCTTGCTTCCACGTTCGGGGGCTATGCTTTCGCCGAGAGGTGGCCCGATGGGGTTACTGTGTCAAGGCCGGAACGTCGGCGCGCCGCCAAAGGGTCCGTGTGCCTTCATGCGGCGAATGACGCGCAGCCAAGATCCGCGCCGCGCCAAGCCCCGGCAAGGTGGTGAAAGCGTCAAACAGCGCCTCGGCACCGGCCGCATTAACGGGGATGACCAGCATGTGACCGGGTTCGACCAAAACCCATACGACCTGACCGCCCCGATCATGGCGCAGCGAAAGCGATGTCATCTCGGCCACCGAGATCGCGCCACCATCGACCGGACCCATGTAAAGGATGCGGCCCTCGATCACTTGCACGATCCCCGGCCCATCACCATCGGTGGCAAAACGCGCACGCCGCACCGCCGGGATCAACGCGATGACGGCGAATGCGGCCAGCACATAGCCAAATCCCTGCACCACCGGGACGGGTCGCGCCGCGATCCATAGGCCAAGCGCCAGCACGGCAATGGCCACGATCACCTCGGCCCAGCGGCGCAAAAGGGCCAAAACCTCGGGGCGGAAAAAATTCATGCCGCGGCCCCCAGCGAAACGGGCCGCGCCAGAAGTGCCACCCGGAAAAAGCCGATGCGCCGAAAACCGATGCGGGCATAGGCGCGTTCGGCCGCGGATGAGGCCGCGAACAGGATGGCGCGCCGGATGCCTTTTGCCTTGAGCTCGGCCAAATGGCTGATGACCAGCTGACCAGCCAGCCCCTTGCCCCGGTGTTCGGGGGCGACATAAATGCCGCCGATCTGCACCGCATCGCCTGCCCGTGCGTTGAGGGCACCCATCGCCACAGGCCGCCCCTCATGGATCAAAAGCCGGATCGTATCGCTGCCGATGGCTGCTTGCGCCCGTGCAGTGGCCGTCAGGCGCAGCGCCGCGGCACCGCTGGTGCCAGTCTCTCGCAGATAGGCGGCAAACCACCCCTCCAAAAGCGCGCAGTCGGGGGCTTCGGCGGGGCGCAGATGGGCGGTGGCGGCAGGCAGATCATCGAGCGCGCGAACCATCAGCGGATCGTCGCGGTTGGTGGCCCAATCGATCGGCGCGACATGCAGCACGGCAAGCATAAGCGCCACCTGATCCGGTGGCCCTGTCATCCCGCGCAGATGAACCCCGCGCATCGCCGCAACACATTCCTGCGCCTCGGGTGGGGTCATGGCGGGCCATTGCGGCATGGCATAACCGCCATTGGTCCAGCCAAAGACGCCGGTGATGTCACCATCCGTCAGGCGCAAAAGAAACCGGGTGCCGTGGGGATGGGGCGTATCCCCGATGCCATGCGCCTCTAAGTTGCCCAACAGAAACATCGAGGTCGCGATATGGCGGGAGAGAAAATCCGCAATCGCGGCGGCATCGGCGGGCGCGGCCATGCGGATCACACCCAATCCCCCAAGCTGGCTTGAAACAGCGTCAAGGCGGCAACGGCGGCGGTATCGGCGCGCAGGATACGGGGACCAAGGGCAATGGGCGTAACAAAGGGCAAGCCGCGTAGCCGTGCGCGCTCCGCTTCGGAAAACCCGCCTTCGGGACCGATCAGGATGGCCCAGCTTTGGCGCCTCGGTGCTGCGGCAAGGCTGGTATCGGCACCTGCCAGCCCCTCATCGGCAAAGATCAGGCCCCGGTCCTCGGGCCAGTCGGCAAGCACGCGATCAAGCCGTTGCAGATCCGATACCTCGGGCACGAAGGTGCCGCCGCATTGCTCGGTCGCTTCGATGGCATGGGCCTGTAGCCGGTCTTGGCGGATGCGTTCGGCATTGGTGAAATCGGTCTGCACCGGGATGATGCGCGCCGCCCCCATCTCGGTCGCCTTCTCGACGATGAAATCGGTGCGCGCTTTCTTGATCGGTGCGAACAGCAGCCAAAGGTCAGGCGGTGGCATCAGGGGTGCCGTTTGCGCGTCGCAAACAAGGCTGCCGCCGCGCTTGCCTGCCTCGGCGACAAGCGCACGCCATTCACCATCGCGGCCATTGAACAGCGCCACCTCCGCCCCTTGGCCTAGCCGCATGACGTTGAACAGGTAATTGGCCTGATCCCGCGACAGTTCGACTGTTTGCCCCGCCTGCAAAGCGTGGTCTACATAGAGGCGTATCTTGGGACGGTCCGACATGGGGCAGAGACTATGAGCGAGACCCGCGAAAGGCCAGAGGGCCAAGTGGCGGACGCCGTGCGCGGCAACTGGGTGGACCGGCTGGCCCCGGCCGTCACGCGCCCCTATCTGCGGCTCAGCCGCGCGGATCGGCCGATCGGGACATGGCTGTTGCTTTTACCTTGCTGGTGGGCGCTGTTCTTGGCGGCGGCATCGGGCGGCAGCGGGATTGGCGCAAGCGAAATTTGGCTGTTCGCAGGCGCGGCCATGGGTGCCTTCCTGATGCGCGGGGCGGGCTGCACATGGAACGACATCACCGACCGCAATATCGATGCCGCGGTGGCGCGCACAAGGTCGCGGCCCATTCCATCGGGTCAGGTCAGCGTGAAACAAGCGCTGCTTTGGCTGGTGGCCCAATCACTGGTTGCCTTTGCGATCTTGTTGGCCTTCAACCTCTCCGCGATTGTCTTGGGCATTGCCTCGCTTGCGACAGTGGCGATCTATCCTTTCGCCAAGCGTTTCACATGGTGGCCGCAGGTGTTTCTGGGTCTTGCCTTCAACTGGGGCGCCTTGCTGCTTTGGACCGCGCAGACAGGGCAACTGGGCTGGCCTGCCGTCTTGCTCTATCTCGGCGGGATCAGCTGGACGCTGTTCTACGACACGATCTATGCCCATCAGGACCGCGAGGATGATGCGCTGATCGGAGTGAAATCAACCGCGCGGCTCTTTGCGCAAAACACGCGGGCATGGCTACGCGTCTTTCTGATCGCGACTGTCGGGTTGCTTGGTCTTGCCGTGCTGCTCGCATTGAGCGATGCGTCGATCCTTGCACTTGTTCTGGCTGTGGCGGGTGTTTGGGGCATGGGCTGGCACATGCTGTGGCAATTGCAGCAGCTTGATATCGACGACCCCGCAACCTGCCTGCGCCTGTTTCGGGCCAACCGCGATACCGGGCTGATCCCTGCGCTGTTTTTCGCCGTCGCGGCTTTGCTTTGATTGAACCCGGGCCAGCAAGTCTGTAGGCCGCTATGAAACCACTGCACGAAAGTTGCCAAGACCGCCCATGATCCGATCCCCCCTGCTTCTGAGCATCTGCGCCTTCGGCCTTGGGCTGACGCTTTGCATCGTGACGGCTGGCCTGCTCGCCTTGTGGATGGAGCGGCGGTCGGTCGATGCAGTCAGCACGGCGTTGGCGGAGGGCGGTCTGACATGGGCCACGGTCAGCGCCGACGGGCTTGAAGTGTTCTTGGATGGCACCGCACCGAATGAAGCGGCCGCCTTTCGGGCGAGCCAACGCGCCGCGGCACAGGTCGACGCGGACCGGATCATCAGCCGGATCGAGATCGCCCGACGCGATGACCTGCGGCCGCCGCGGTTTTCACTCGATATCCTGCGCGCAAGCGATGGCATCCAAATCATCGGCCTTGTGCCGGCGGCCACAGATGTCGCTGCGATCAATGAGACGGTGACAGAGCTTGCCCAAGGTGGCGCTGTCGACAATCTGGTCGAGACCGCCGACTTCGCGGTGCCCCCTGCTTGGGAGGCGGCGCTTGGCTATGGGCTGAACGCGCTGCGCCGTCTGCCGCGATCGAAGGTCACCATCTATGCCGATCGGGTCGAGGTGCAGGCCATCGCCGAAAGCGTCGTGCAACAGGCTGATTTCATGCGCATGCTCAGCCAAAATCAGCCTGACGGGGTTGCGGTGTATCTCGATATCTCGGCACCGCGCCCGGTCTTTACGCCTTTCCAACTGCGGTTTTCGATCGAAGCGCAGGGCGCTGCGCGCATGGAAAGCTGTGCCGCTGATACCGAGGCCGCGCAGCGTCGTATTCAAGCGGCCGCTGTCGCCGCCGGTGCGCCGGCCAATCCCGTTTGCCAGATCGGGCTTGGGGCGCCATCGGCGCAATGGGGCGATGCCGTCGTGACCGCGATCGCGGCCTTGGCGGATTTGGGCCGAGGCACGGTCGCCTTTTCCGATACCGATGTGACCCTGATCGCCGCCGAAGGCACCAGCCAAGATGATTTCGACCAGGTCATGGGGGAATTGGCCAATGCCTTGCCGGATCTGTTTTCACTGCAAGGCGTCTTGACCCAAGCCAGCGAAGGCGGCGCAAGCGCCGAAGGCCCGGCGCGGCTGATTGCAACACTGAATGATGAAGGCCAAATGCGGCTGCGCGGGCGCGTGCCCGAAGGCGCCGTCGGACGCTCGGTCGAAGCTTACGCCCGTGCGCTTTTCGGCGCAGAGCGCGCCGATATCGCCATGCGTGAGGTCGGCGACCTTCCTGCCGGTTGGTCGGTGCGCGCGATGATCGGGCTTGAGGCACTATCGCGGCTGAACGAAGGCACGATGACACTGGAACCCGAGACGCTCATCTTGCGCGGACGCACCGGCGATGCCGCGATGGAGGCGGCCTTGTCTCGCTATTTGGGTGACGCCTTGGGCCAAGGCGCGGCTTTCGAACTGCGCGTCAGCTATCTGGAGGCGCTGGACCCAATGGCCGCGCTGCCCAGCCCCGAGGAATGTGTCGCGCGGATCGATGCGATTCAGGCCGATACCAAGATCACCTTTGACCCCGGTTCGGTCGAAATCAACGCAACCGCGGGCGCCATTCTGGACCAAATCGCGGCCCTTCTGCCCGATTGCCGTCATGTCAGGATGGAGATCGCAGGTCATACCGACAGCCAAGGTCGCGAGGAGATGAACCTCAACCTCAGCCAATCGCGCGCCGATGCGGTGCTCAATGGGCTATTGGCGCGCAATGTGCTGGTCTCCAACCTCGTGGCGCAAGGCTATGGCGAAAGCCAGCCGATTGCGTCCAACGAGACCGAAGCGGGGCGCGAACAAAACCGCCGGATCACCTTTCGATTGCTCAGCGAGGCCAGCGATGAAAGCGTGGTCGAAAATGACCCCTTTGACGATCCACGGTCCCAGCCGATCGGCAATCCGCAACCACGCCCCGACCGCACGCAAGATGGGGCCGCGCCGACCCCCGAGCAGGAGTGAATTGAGTTGAACCGTCTCGAATTCGTTATCGCCATCGCGGCCATCTTGTTCGTTGCCTTCATCCTCGGATGGGTGGCGCACATGCTGTTGTCGCGTTTCCATCAAGTGTCGAGCGCCGATCTCAACGAGATGGATGCGATGGCAAAAGCGCTGCACGACGCCGAGGAAACCCGCGATCAAGCCATCGCCTATCTCCAGCAACGCGAGGCGGAACTGACAGGCCAGTTGAGCCAGACCGAGGCGGAACTGCGCGCGGCCATGGATGGGCTGCGCGAAGCGCGGCAGGAGACCGAGGAATTGCGTCTTTATATCGAGCGCAGCAATCAGGGACAGGATTGAGCGACAGCGCCTGATATGAGGTTGCGATGGGGGCTCTGCCCCCGCCCGTTCCGGGCCCCCCCGGGATATTTATGAAACGAAGAAGACCTCAGGGCGTGGTATGGTCGAGTTTGGACCATGACGCCAAGGCGTCTTCGTCTTCGGCGCGTGCTGCGACCCATGTTGTTTGTGTCGCGGTGATCTCTTTCTTCCAGAAGGGCGCGCGGGATTTGAGGTAATCCATCAAGAAGGCCGCCCCCGCAAAAGCATCGGCGCGGTGGCGTGCG
>JAQCLA010000112.1 GCA_027592105.1 Pseudomonadota bacterium
CCCTACGAGGCGCCGACCACGGCCGAGCTGGTGGTCGATACCGAGGGCATGGATGTGGATTACTGCGCCCATCAAGTGCTCTTGAAGCTGGAGAGCATGGGGCTCATCGCCGCGTGAGCGGCACATGCCCGGCGCGGGTGACGATCATCGCGCCGGGGCTCTGCCCCGGACCCCGGGATATTTTTGAAACGAAGAAGGAACGGGCCTACGGGGCCTGAGTTGGCGTTGCGGCCGGGTTTGCTTCGCTTGTGTCGGGGTCGGCCGCCGGTGCGGGCCCGTCAACCGCGGCGCCTTCGGTCGGCAGCCCATCCTCCCATGTGCCGCGCAGCACCTCGCCGCTGGCATAGCGCATCGTACCTTCACCCTCGCGGCGACCATCGACAAAGCGGCCCTCGTAGACATCGCCATTGGAATAGGTGGCAATGCCAAAGCCGTTGATTTCACCGCCCGCCCATTCGCCGACATAGGAGAAGGCATTGGGCGCGGGCATTGTCAGCCGCCCTTGCCCCTCGCGCGCGCCTGCGACGAAGGTGCCATCATAGACCGTGCCGTCGACATAGGTTGCACGGCCTTGCCCGTGGCGGAGCCCGTCTTGCCACTCGCCCTCGTAGCGGTAGCCGTCGGGATGGGTCATCACGCCTTGGCCATGTTGGCGAGCATTGAGGAATTGGCCGACATAGGTCAGCCCATTGGCATAGGTGGCGGTCCCTTGGCCTTGGATCACACCCTCGACCCAGTCGCCGGAATAGCCCGATCCGTCAGGATAGGTGATGGTACCCGTCCCATGGGCCAGATCATCAACAAAGCTGCCTTCATAGACCGATCCATCCGGATAGGTGACGCGGCCATTGCCGCGAATACGCCCCTCGGCCCAGTCGCCGGTATAGCTAAACCCATCAGACGCGGTGATCGTGCCGGTGCCATGGCGCTGGTCATTGGCGAAATCGCCTTCGTAGAGATCGCCATTGGCATAGCGCACGCTGCCGCGTCCGGCGCGTTGACCGGCAACAAGCGTGCCGGTGTAGATATCGCCGTTGGACTGCGTCAGCACACCCGAGCCATTGATCTGGCCATCGGCCCATTCACCCTCGTAGGTGGCGCCATCGGGCATTTCGAGCCGACCGACGCCCGCGCGCAGACCCGCGACGAACCCACCCACATAGGTCGTGCCATCGGGATAGGTAATCGCTCCTTGGCCTTCCATCACGCCATTGACCCATGTCCCGTCATAGCGATACCCGCCGGGGCCGGTGATGATACCTTGGCCATGGTGCTGGCCGTTCTCGAAGGCGCCGGTATAGGTCAGCCCATTGGAATAGACCGCTGTCCCGCTGCCTTGGATGCTGCCATCGGCCCATTCACCCTCGAAGGTGGAGCCATCGGCATAGGTGATCTTGCCCATCCCGTGGGGGCGCCCGGCGAGAAATTCGCCCTCGTAGATCGACCGGTCGGGAAAGACGGCGCGGCCCTGCCCCCGGATTTCACCATCGACCCAAGTGCCGGTGTATTCATACCCGTTGGGCAAGCGATAGGTGCCCTGACCATGCTGCACGCCGTTGCGAAACTCGCCCTCGTAGATCCCGCCGTTGTCGTATTGCTGGATATCGGTGACGATGGCGTCGGCCTGTTGTGCGGATGCGCCTGCTGACCAGAAGATGGCGGCGCAAATCGCCAAGGCGTATTGTGTCTTGGTCACGGCCATAGGGCCCCCTTTGGGATTGGAGCGTCGCAGGTTTCGGCTCGCTAAAGTTACGGGCTCAATCGCACGGGTGCAACGGCTTTGCCAATCTGCAATGCCGCACGGCCTTGGCCTCGGGGCGCTTTCTGTTACATGTGCGCGGATGAAACCCGCTTCAGCGTGAAAGGGCGCCAGATGGCCGAGCGCTTCCGTCTAAGCCTTGCACAGCTCAACCCCACCGTGGGCGATCTGCGTGGCAATGCCGCGCAGGCCAAGGCCGCTTGGGCGCAAGCCAAGGCCGCAGGCGCGGATATGGTCGCCTTTCCCGAGATGTTTCTGACCGGCTACCAGCTGCAGGATCTGGTGGGCAAATCCGCATTTGCCGCCGATGTGCAACAGGTTTTGGCGCAATTGGCGCAAGATTGCGCGGATGGCCCCACGATTGGCATCGGCGCACCACTGCCGGGCGGCGACAAGCCGTTCAACGGCTATTTCATCCTGCAAGGCGGCAAGATCGCGGCGCAGGTGATGAAACATCACCTGCCCAATTACAATGTCTTCGATGAAAAGCGCTATTACCATGCTGGCAACCCCTCGGGTCCGGTGCGGGTGGGGCCGGTCCGCATCGGCGTGCCGATCTGCGAGGATGCATGGTTCGACGATGTGACCGAGACCTTGGCCGAGACCGGGGCCGAGATCTTGCTGGTGCCCAATGGCTCGCCCTATCACCGGGGCAAGATGGACACGCGCCAAGCGATCATGGTCGCCCGCGTGATCGAGACAGGGCTGCCGCTTGTCTATCTCAACCTATTGGGCGGGCAAGACGACCAGATTTTCGATGGGGCAAGCTTTGTGCTGAACCCGCATGGCGCATTGGCCCATCAGATGCCCGCCTTCCTGCCCGGGCTGTTCCATGTGGATTTCGAACGGGGGCCGGAGGGATGGCAGGCCGTGCCGGGCGACAAGAGGCGCCTGCCCAACACATGGGAGGCCGATTACCACGCCATGGTCATGGGCTTGCGCGATTACGTCGCCAAGGCGGGGTTTTCCCGTGTGCTCTTGGGGCTTTCGGGGGGGATCGACAGCGCGCTGGTGGCCGCCATCGCCGCTGATGCGCTGGGGTCGGACAAGGTGCGCTGCGTCATGCTGCCCTCGCGCTTTACCTCGCAAAGCTCGCTCGACGATGCCGCGGATGTGGCCGCGCGTTTGGGTGTGGCGCTCGATTCCGTGCCGATCGGCGCGGCACATGACACGGTGCTTGAAACGCTTGCGCCGCTCTTTGCAGGCACCAGCCCCGATCTGACCGAGGAAAACATCCAATCCCGCCTGCGCGGCGTGATGCTCATGGCGCTGTCGAACAAGTTCGGCGAGATGCTTTTGACCACCGGCAATAAATCCGAGGTCGCGGTGGGCTATGCCACGATCTATGGCGATATGGCGGGCGGCTATAACCCGGTCAAGGATCTCTACAAAACTCGCGTGTTCGAGACCTGCCGCTGGCGCAATGCCCATCATTTCGACTGGATGCAGGGGCCAAGCGGTGAGGTGATCCCACCCAGCGTGATCGACAAGCCCCCCACGGCAGAGTTGCGCGAGAACCAGAAGGACGAGGATAGCCTGCCGCCCTACCCGGTGCTGGACGAGATCCTCGAGATGCTGATCGACAAGGAGGCGTCGGTCGCTGATCTTGTCGCAATGGGCCATGACCGGGCGACGGTGAAAAAGATCGAAAGCCTGATTTATGTCAGCGAATACAAGCGCTTTCAGTCAGCCCCCGGGGCGCGCCTGACCGAACGCGCCTTTTGGCTCGACCGCCGTTACCCCATCGTCAACCACTGGCGGGATGAAGGCTAAAGGTGACGGTGCGACCAAAGGCGCAGCCGTCGCTTTGGATCAATGCACGCTGACAGGCGTCAAATCGTTCTGGCGCGCGACGACAAAGGCCAGATCGCGGTCACGCACCAGCGCGAGCCGTTCGCCCGTCTCGCTGCCGATGGCGTAAAGCGTCACCAGCCCATTGGCCTTTTGGCGCAAGTCATCGGGCAGATCGGCCACCGCGATCGGGCGAATATAGACGACCCGCCCGGCGTTCAGCTGCGTTGCGTCGTGTTCATTGGTCATATCTCACCCTTTCCTGCATCAGGCGTGGCCACCGTGATCGCGATCTTGCGCACCACGCTATCGGGAACGCTGCGCTGCAAGGCGATGTGCAACAGCCCGTTTTGCAAAACCGCACCCGCAACCTCGACCCCATCGGCCAGAACAAAGCTGCGCTGGAACTGGCGCGCGGCAATCCCGCGATGCAGAAAGACACGCTCTGCGCTATCGTCGATCTGTCGGCCACGGATCACCAATTGGCGATCCTCGAGGGTGATGGAAAGCTCATCTTCGGCAAAGCCTGCAACGGCCAAGGTGATGCGATAGGCGGTTTCGCCGATCTGTTCGATATTATAGGGCGGGTAACCCTCATTTCCGGATTTCGCGGTGCGCTCGACCAGCCGTTCCAATTGGTCAAAACCCAACAAGAAGGGGTGCGCGCCAAGGCTCAATTTCGTCATCCAAAGCACATCCTTGCAAAAAGCGATCTGCGTGATGGCGCACCCCAGTTGCGGCGATGCGCCGAGACCTACGATATGGGGGCTGTTCACCCATGTGCAAGACTTGGCGGCGCGCCTTGCGCGCGCTAAACTACATCGTCCAGACCGAGGACAGACCCAGCGATCGGACATGTCAGGCCATGAACGCCCCCTCCGGCCCCAGCGAGATGAACCATGAAGATGTGTTGCGCGTGCGCCTTGAGGTGCTCAAGCGTCAACACCGCGACCTCGACATCGCGATCGAGGCGTTGCACGACGCCGTCAACCCCGATCAGTTGACGCTGAAGCGGCTGAAAAAACAAAAACTTATGCTCAAGGACCAGATCGCGCGGATCGAGGATGAATTGATCCCCGATATCTTGGCCTAGGCACGGCGATCATTTGCAAATCACAGCGCATTGCGCCGCGCCGCCGCGCGGCTATAGTGCGCCGCTTATTCCAAAGCCGCGAGGGCGCGACAGATGGTAGAAAAGGCGGATGTCGAAGTTGGCATCATCATGGGCAGTCAATCCGATTGGCCCACCATGCGCGAAGCGGCAGCCATCCTTGATGAGCTTGGCGTCGCATATGAGGCGCGCATCGTCTCGGCCCATCGCACGCCGGATCGGCTGTGGGATTACGGGATTGCGGCCGCTGGGCGCGGGCTGAAGGTCATCATCGCGGGTGCCGGTGGGGCGGCGCATCTGCCGGGCATGATGGCCTCGAAAACGCGGGTGCCGGTGATCGGTGTGCCGGTGCAGACCAAGGCGCTCTCTGGGGTCGATTCGCTTTACTCCATCGTGCAGATGCCCAAGGGCTACCCCGTCGCCACCATGGCCATCGGGGCGGCGGGTGCGGCCAATGCGGGGCTGATGGCCGCCGCGATCTTGGCCCTATCGGATGCGGCGCTGGCCGCACGGCTTGACGCGTGGCGCACGGCGCTTTCGGCCTCCATCCCCGAGACACCCAGCGATGACTGACCGGCTGGCGCCAGGATCGACCATCGGCATTTTGGGCGGTGGGCAATTGGGCCGCATGTTGGCCATGGCCGCCGCAAGGCTTGGTTATCGCAGCCATATCTATGAACCCGGCAGCGCGCCCGCCGCCGATGTGGCCCATGCATGGACGCAAGGCGCCTATGACGATCTGGAGGCACTTGGCCGCTTTGCCCAAAGCTGCGACCTCATCACCTTCGAGTTCGAGAATATCCCTGCCCCCGCGCTGGATGTGCTGGCCCAAACCACGCCGCTTTTTCCCGACCGCCGCGCGCTGGAAACCAGCCAAGACCGGCTGGTCGAGAAAACCTTTCTCGCCGGTCTGGGGCTGACCACGGCCCCTTTCGCAGCGATCGACGGCCCCGATGATCTCGACGCGGCGCTGGCGGTTACCGGCAGGCCCGCGATCCTCAAGACCCGGCGCTTTGGCTATGATGGCAAGGGTCAAGCGCGTGTGATGTCGCCCGCCGATGGCCCGGCGGCGCTTGACAGCCTGCAAGGCGCGCCTGCCATCGCCGAGGGTTTCGTGCGCTTCTCGCGCGAGATCAGCGTAATTGCCGCGCGGGGGCACGATGGCAGTGTCGCGGCCTATGATCCGGGTGAGAACGTCCATACAGACGGCATCTTGGCCACGACGACCGTTCCCGCCACCTTGCCGCTCAAGCAGCGCACCGATGCGGTCTTGATCGCCTCGCGCATTCTGACAGCCCTTGATTACGTTGGCGTGATGGGGGTTGAGCTGTTCGTCACCCCCCAAGGACTTGTCGTCAACGAGATCGCACCGCGCGTGCATAATTCCGGCCATTGGACGCAAGCGGGCTGTGTCGTCGATCAGTTCGAACAGCATATCCGCGCCATCACCGGCTGGCCCTTGGGCAATGGCGCCCGCCATGCCAATGTCGTGATGGAAAACCTGATCGGCGCCGATGTGGACCGCGCCTTTGCGCTCGCGGGCGAGGCGGGCGTGCAGATCCATCTTTACGGCAAATCCGACACAAGGCCGGGGCGCAAGATGGGCCATATCAACCGCGTGACAGGCCCGGCCTAAAGCCCGCTATTCGATGATCCGCTCGATGGCCTCGATATAGGTCAGCGCGCGGTCGAAACGCCCATCGCGCAAAAAGGCCATGACCTGCGCGATGACCAGCGGGTTATTCATCATGAAAGTATGCGTCACCGGCAACACGATGTGATCGGCCATGCCCGCCACGCGGGTACTGTCGACCGCGACCTTGCCATCATCATCGCCGGGGATCATCGCGGAATAGACCGGGTTCAGCGATTGATTGCCCGCGATCACGCCAAGATCGAAATCAACGGGCGGCAAGCGGTTCGGCAAATCCTCAATACCGGTGCCAAGCTGCATCCCTGCTGGGCCATTGATCCATTCAAACGGGTCAAGCGGGCCAAGCACATCGACGATTTCCGATCCCGCGTTGGGCGGGGCCAGCATCACCACACGGCCCAGATTGGCGGTCCGGTGAAAGGCCAGCCAATAGCGCAGCAAGATGCCGCCCATCGAATGGGTCACCACATGCACAACCCGGCCCTCGCAGCGCGCGAATGCGGGCAGAAGCGCCAAAGGGGCCAACTCCGCGATCGAGGCGCGCCGCGATGGGTAGCCGCGATTGACCACCTCATAACCCTCAGCCTCCAGCATCTCTTCGATCAGCAAAAGCGAGGCCTCGCTGCGGGCCAAACCATGCAGCAAGATCACGCAATCAGCCGCCCGCGCCGGGGTGGCGCAGAGCAGTAAACACAAGAAAATCGGGGCGGACCATCGCATGCCCCCAAGATAGGAGCGCGCGGGCCGCACTGCGAGGGGGGGATTGCGCGCAGCCGCGCCAAAGGCCAGTCTGCGCGTCATGACCGCCCCCCGCCCCCGCCTTGCCGTTCGCGGCCTCTTGCTGATCGAGGATCGCCTGCTGTTGGTGAATGCTTGGGGCGGCGGCAAAAGCGATCTCTTGTGCGCGCCGGGTGGCGGGGTGGAATTGCACAGTTCACTTCACGACAATCTGATCCGCGAATTTCACGAGGAAACCGGCCTGACCATCGCCGTCGGCGCGCCTTGCCTTGTCAATGAGTTCCACGCACCGGGCCATGATTTCCATCAGGTCGACATCTACTTCCGCGTCACGCTGATTTCGGGCGACCCGATGGCCCCTTGGACCGATCCCGAAGGCATCGTGACCGAGCGCCATTTGATCGCGCGGGATCAGATGCACCGCTACCGCTACAAGCCCGACAGCCTGCCCGATGCGGCATGGGGGGAAAGCCTGCTTTACGATCCCTTGGAACCCTTGGTGCGTTGAGGCCATAATCCCCAGCCGATGCCGCCCAAGACCACGGCGCCCGCCAAGATCATCGCGCGCGTCGGTGCCTCGGCCAGCAAAAGCGCACCGCCCAAACTCGCGATCACCGGCACCGAAAGCTGCATCAGCCCCGCGACCGAGGCACCGATGCGCGGCAAGACACGGTACCACAGCGCATAGCCCAAACCCGATGTGACAGCGCCCGAGATCACGGCCAGCGCCATGCCAGCCCATGTCGCGTCATTGACCATGCTGCCGCCTGTGTGCACCAGCACCGCTACAAAGCCCAAGACCGTGGCCCAGACAAAGGCCGCGCCCGTGTCGCCCAAGGGATCAGCCGAGCCGCGCCCGATCAACGAATAGATGCCCCAGCCCAGCGCGGCGGCCGCCATCGCACCCACCGCCCAAAGCGGTGCCATGGCCCCTGCCCCCGGCCAGACCAGCCAGACCAAGCCCACCAGCGCCAGCCC
>JAQCLA010000113.1 GCA_027592105.1 Pseudomonadota bacterium
TCGCTTGTATCCCGGCACATCGCGGGGGCTTAGGCGGGCCACCTCGTCGATCATGGCTTGTTCGTCTTGGCGCACGGTAAACACCGACCCATCGCGCCAGCGAATCTCGTAATAGGGATCGACAGGGCGCAGATCGACATCCTTGCGGAAATCGCGCCCACATTCGGCCCACAGCTGTTCGAACACCTGCGGCACGGTCACGATCGTCGGCCCAAGGTCGAAGCGATGGCCGCTCTGCGTCACCGACGAGCCACGTCCGCCTGCGCGGTCGAGCCGATCAAGCAGCGTCACCCGATACCCCTTGGCCCCCAGCCGCATTGCAGCTGACAGGCCGCCAAGCCCTGCGCCGATCACGATTGCGCTGGAGGCGGCGTTGGCTGTGCTGCGGTCGGTCATCCGGGCCTCATACTGTCTAGTTAGATTTACAATAGGGTAGTGGCGCCCATTTTGCCAAGACAATCTATAGGCGAATTGCCTTTTCTTCTCAGCTACAATATGTCAGACTTTGTTGACACATGGAGGACCGGCCATGCAATCCGTCACCCTAAGCCTGTTTCGCTTCGGCACATTTCGCGCGCGCGTATGGGCGCTGTTTCAGATGGGACCAGCGCGATTCGCGCTGCGGGCCATTCGCGATATCGGCACGGTCAAGCTGTGCGGTTCCGGCGTGGGCGAGGGCTTTACCCCCATCCCCGACACATCCGTCTATGCGATCTTGGCAACTTGGCCCGATCATGACGCGGCGCGGCGCGCGATGTTTGGCACGCGCATCTTTCGCCGATACGCGGCCATGGCCGATGAGCGGATGACCATTTTCCTCACCCCCACCGCCGCGCGCGGCCAATGGGATGGTGGCACCCCCTTCACCCCACAGAAGGTCGCCGATGCCGGCCCGGTCGCCGCATTGACCCGTGCCACCGTACGCATGCGCACCGCGCGCCGCTTTTGGCGGCATGAGCCCGCGATTTCGCGCGCCATCGGCAGCGACCCCAATGTCTTGTTCAAGATCGGCGTCGGTGAATTGCCGCTGGTGCGCCAAGCCACCTTTTCGATCTGGCCCGATACCGCCAGCATGGCCAGTTTCGCGCGCGCCGATGGGCCCCATGCCACGGCCATTCGCGCTGTCCGCGACGAGGGGCTATTCAAAGAAGAGCTTTACGCAAGGTTCCGGGTCGATGCGATCGAGGGGCGTTGGGCGGGGCAAACCCCCGATCTGACCGCCGCGCGCATCGGCCATGCCACAGATATGAAAGTTGCTGCTGAATGAAGGATGTCACGCTGACCGGGCCATTCCCCTTTTCCGCCATCGTCGGGCAAGAGGATATGAAACTGGCCATGATCCTGACTGCGATCGACCCCGGCATCGGCGGCGTTCTAGTCTTTGGTGACCGTGGCACCGGGAAATCCACCGCCGTGCGCGGTCTGGCGGCGCTTTTGCCGCCCATCAGCGCGGTCGCGGGTTGCCCGGTGAATTCCGCGCATGAGGGTGACATTCCCGAATGGGCACAGGTCAGCGATACGGCCATCATCGAGAAACCAACGCCTGTGATCGACCTACCGCTTGGGGCGACCGAAGATCGCGTGGTGGGCGCGCTCGATATCGAAAAGGCACTGACACGCGGCGAGAAAGCGTTCGAGCCGGGCCTGCTTGCCCGTGCCAATCGTGGCTATCTCTATATCGACGAGGTCAACCTGCTCGAGGATCATCTGGTCGATTTACTGCTCGATGTAGCCCAATCGGGTCTTAACGTGGTCGAGCGCGAGGGGCTGTCGATCCGGCACGCCGCGCGTTTTGTGCTGGTGGGGTCCGGCAATCCCGAAGAGGGCGAATTGCGCCCGCAGCTGCTTGATCGCTTCGGGCTCTCGGTCGATGTGACCTCGCCCAAGGATATCGACACGCGGATCACGGTGATCCGCCGCCGCGACAGCTATGACCGCGATCCGGGCGGTTTCCTTACCGAATGGCGCAGCACGGATATGGAGCTACGCGCGCGTATCGTCAGCGCCCGCGCGGGGCTTGGCCATGTCGAAGCGGGCGAGCCGATCTTGCGGGATTGTGCCGAACTATGTGTGGCCTTGGGTTCCGACGGCCTCCGCGGAGAGTTGACGCTTTTGCGCGCGGCGCGCGCGCTTGCCGCCTTCGACGGTGACCGCGTCGTCACCCGCGATCACCTCCGCCGCGTGGCCCCTGCCGCGCTGCGCCACCGCCTGCGCCGCGATCCGCTGGATGAGGCCGGATCGACCACCCGTGTGACCCGCGTGGTGGAGGAGGTCTTAGCGTGACCGACGGCGAAGAGCGTTGGCAAAGGGTCAATCTGGCGCTGGCCTGTTTCGCGCTCGATCCGGCCGCACTGGGCGGTATCTGGCTGCGCGCGCGTGTCGGGCCAGTCAGGGATAGGGTTCAAAAAGGTCTCGAAACGGCGTTGCAGGGTCTTTCCTTGCGCCGCCTTCACCCCGGTGTCGGGGATGATGCGCTTTTTGGCGGAATCGACTTGGCCGCGACATTGGCCAAGGGGCATGTCGTGCGCACGCGCGGGATATTGGACGGCAGGGCAATCTTGCTGATGCCCATGGCCGAGCGGATCAAACCCGGATTGGCCGCGCGGCTTGCCACGGCCATTGATGCGCGCAAAGGCCTATCCTTGATCGCCTTCGATGAGGGCGCAGAGCCGGAGGAGACACTCCCCCCTGCTTTGGCCGATCGCCTCGCGATCCATCTCGATCTCGCGGCCCAGGGATTATCCGACGCGCCCGAACTTGCCTTGGATCTTGCCGCATTGGCCGAGGCGCGCTTGCTTTTGCCCCGCGTTACCGTGCCCGACAGCGCCATTTGCGAAATGGCCGAAGTCGCGGCCCGGTTGGGAATCGGGTCGCTGCGCGCACCGCTGCAAGCGTTGGCGCTTGCGCGGGCAAGTGCTGCGCTGATGGGTGAGCATCGTGTCGAACAGGCAGATTTGACACTTGCGGTTGAATTGGTCCTCGCGCCCCGCGCCACCCAACTCCCACAGAGCACGCAAGAGCCGCCGCCAGACACCGAGCCCGATCCGCCCAACCCCGAAGAGGCAGACACAGCCGATGAGGGGGACGACCAGAACCAAACCGACCTGCCCCCGGTCGAGATGCTGATAGAAGCTGCAAAGGCCATGCTGCCCCCCGACCTTTTGGCCCGCCTGCAAGCGGGGCGCGCTGCGCGGCAAGCGCCCGCCGCCAATGGCTCGGGTGCTGCGAAGAAGGGGAACCGCCGCGGTCGCCCTCTGCCATCCCGGCCCGGGCGGATGGGCGGCGATGCGCGCGTCGATCTGGCGGCCACCCTGCGGGCCGCCGCGCCTTGGCAACCGATGCGCCGCAAGGCCAGCGGGGTGCATGACCGGCTGCATATCCAGATGTCCGATATCCGCCTGCGGCAATTCGAAGAGACATCGGACCGCGCCATCATTTTCATCGTCGATGCCTCGGGTTCCGCGGCGTTGGCCCGGCTGGGCGAGGCCAAAGGCGCGATCGAGCTCTTGCTGGGCGAGGCCTATGCCCGGCGCGATCACGTGGCCCTTGTCGCCTTTCGCGGTGATGGCGCCGAGGTGCTTTTGCCGCCGACACGCTCGCTTGTGCAGACCAAACGCCGTTTGGCGCAACTGCCGGGCGGCGGTGGCACGCCCTTGGCCGCCGGGCTGAAGGCGGCATTTGAACTGGCGCTTTTGGCGCAGAGCAAGGGCATGACAGCCTCGCTCGCGCTATTGACCGATGGGCGGGCCAATGTGGATCTGGCCGGGATCGCCAATCGCGCGCAGGCAGGCACGGATGCAACCGCAATGGCCAAGGCGATCCGCGCGCGCGCTATTCCCGCGCTGGTGATCGACACCGGGCTTCGGCCGACACCGGGGCTTGCCACGCTGGCGGGCGATCTGGGCGCACCCTATCTGGCGTTGCCACGCGCGGATGCGCGCGCCTTGTCTGCAGCGGTGGATGCATCGCTGAACCTTGCATGAGCGCGGCAGAGCTTCCCCCGCCGGATTGGCCCAATGTCACGGCCAGCCAAATTATCGCGGCCAGACCGCATCGCTGGCATGTGCAGATCATCGGCACCGGCCCGGATGTGCTTTTGCTGCATGGTGCCGGTGCGTCGAGCCATAGCTGGGCCGCGCTGATCCCCGATCTGGCCCGCGATCACCGGGTGATTGCGCTGGATCTGCCCGGCCATGGCTGGACGCGCAGCCCCAAGGGCCGCGCGCGGCTGGGGGATGTGGCGCGCGATATCGCAGGTCTTTGTGCGCAGGAGGGTTGGGCACCGCGCCTTGTGATCGGCCATTCGGCGGGGGGCGCTGTCAGTCTCGAACTAGCTCATCAGGGTCTGATTTTACCCGCGCATCTGGTCATCATCAACGGCGCGCTTGAGAATTTCCAAGGCACTGCTGGCTGGCTTTTTCCGGTCATGGCCAAGATGCTGGCGCTGAACCCCTTTACCGGGCTGTTGATCGCGCAAGGCGGGCGTGGGGTGTCACAGGTGCGCACGATCCTGGCCTCGGCTGGCACCACGCTGGATGAGGTGGGGCTGGCACGCTACGCCCATCTGATCGGGCGGCGCGCCCATGTCGACGGCACGCTGGCGATGATGGCACAGTGGTCGCTCGATGCGTTGAATGCCGCGCTGCCATCCATCACGACACCGACGCTTTTCATCCATGGCGCGCATGATGGGGCCGTGCCGCTGCGGGTGGCAGAACGCGCCGCCCGAATCATGCCACAGGCAAAACTGATTACCCTGCACGGCATCGGCCATCTGGCCCATGAAGAGGCCCCGGCCCCAGTTGCCGCCGAGATCAGGCGTTTCACAACCGAGACATGAAAAAGGGCGCCCGTTTGGGGCGCCCTCTGTCCGGGTTGCCGTCAAGAAACCCTGTGTCTTAACTTACTGCGCCGACAAGGAAACGATGTAGGCGTAGACATTCAAAGCATCCGCCTCGGAGCGTACACGGAAGCTCATCGCACCGCGTGCCGAGTTGTTACCCGTTGCTTCGCGGATATAGCCGGTTGGATCTTGGACATAGGCGACAAAGCTTTCCTCGGTCACGAGGATGCCGGCATCTTTCAATGCCGTCATGCCGGGCGACCAGCGGAAATCTTCGATATGGGCCCAGGTCTTGCCCGCGATCCCGTAAAGGTTCGGGCCAGTGCGCGCATTGCGCCCAGCCAAGGTTTCGCCAGCTTCGTTCTGCACCACATGGCAGGCCACGCACTGGTTGAACACACGTTCGCCAGCCGCCGCATCACCGGAAGCAGCATGGGCATCAGCCATGGCCATCGGTGCCGACAAAAGCAAAGCAGCAGCAGCGAGCACGATTTTGCGACTCATCAGGTAGTCTCCCTTCTGTATGGTCTCGTCTGGGATAAACTATGTCGATCCTGCTAGGGTCCAGTGCTTTTTTTCAAAATCACGCGACTGCGTGCGCAATGGCGCATTGTTTCCACAAGGTCTTGAGCGCCAAGACCAGATATTCGATGTCCTCATCCGTGTGCAGCGGGCCGGGGGTAAAGCGCAAACGCTCGGTTCCCTTGGGCACGGTGGGGTAATTGATCGGCTGCACATAGATGCCGAATTGATCCATCAAGATATCCGACAGCATCCGGCATTTGACCGGGTCTTTCACCATCACCGGGATGATATGGCTTGCGTTCATCTCATGCGGGATACCCTCTGCATCCAGTCGCGCGCGCAGGCGGGCGACCTGCCGCTTTTGCATGTCGCGCTCGTATGAGCTTTCTTTCAGATGCCGGATCGAGGCGGTGGCAGCCGCCGCCACGGCGGGTGGCAGTGCGGTGGTAAAAATGAAACCGCTGGCGAAACTGCGGATGAAATCCACCAAAGCATGGCTTCCGGTGATATAGCCACCGACGACACCGAAGGCCTTGCCCAACGTCCCCTCGATCAAGGTGATGCGGTCCATCAGCCCCTCACGTTCGGCCACGCCGCCGCCGCGCGGTCCATACATGCCCACGGCATGGACCTCGTCGATGTAGGACATCGCACCATGCTTGTCGCAAACATCGAGGATTTCCTTGATCGGCGCGATATCGCCATCCATCGAATAGACGGATTCAAAGGCCACGATCTTGGTCGCATTGGCGGGAAGGGCCGCCAGCTTGCGGTCCAGATCTTCGGGGTCGTTATGCTTCCAGATCACCTTTTGGCAGCGCGCGTGGCGAATGCCCTCGATCATCGAGGCGTGGTTGAGCTCATCCGACAAGATCACCGCATTGGGTAGGCGCGCCCCCAAGGTCGACAGTGCAGCCCAGTTCGACACATAGCCGGAGGTGAACAAAAGCGCCGCCTCTTTGCCATGCAGATCGGCCAACTCACCCTCTAGCTGTTTGTGGTGCCAAGCATTGCCCGAGATATTGCGCGTGCCGCCCGCACCCGTGCCGCATTCCTGCACAGTTTGCATCATCGCGTTGATGACGTCGGGATGCTGGCCCATGCCAAGGTAATCGTTGGAACACCAAACAGTCACCTCGTCCTGACCATGCGAGTGGTTTTTCACACGGGGAAAGGCTCCGCACTTGCGCTGAAGTTCGGCAAAGACGCGATAATTGCCCTCCTGCTTGAGTTGATCGAGCTGGGATTGGAACAGCTTGTCAAAGTTCATCGGGCGTCCTCGCTTGTCTTGATGGCTTGGTTCGGCATCGTCCGCTCAGCGAGCATCCAGCGCCAAAGTTTCTCGTCGGGAAGTGGAAGCACCATGAACCAGTGTTCCAGCAATGCGAGCGCGGTCAGCGCGCTCAATAAGGCAAAGCCGACGATGTCAGCCTGCGTTTCGACCGCCCAGATCCGCTCCAGAAAACAGGCCAGCGCAAAGCTAAGGCCGGTGATCGAGATCGGGAAAAGCCAATTCATCCGCGCGATGCGGAAATGGCTGGGCAAGTGGTTCAGATGCTCGGGGATGAACTCCACATTGATTTTGCGTACCCCGAGATAAAGGTTGAGCTTGGCCGAAACCCGCGCGGCAAACAGCACCGCAAAAGTCCACATGCCGAATTTATTATCCGCGCCATAGCTGGCCGCGATCATCGCCAAAAGCGTAAAGGCCAAGAGCATTTCATGATAGGCGATGGTGCCCCAAGCGCGGATGAAACGTTCCCATTCGCGCACGCCCGCTTTCAGCGGCTGGCGCACCGGGCCGGTGATCACGCCGGTCAAAAAGGCCAGCTCGATCCAGCCCCAAAGCGCCAGCGCCGACAAAAAGCCGACATAGGCCCCCGCCACGCTGTTATTGCCGAGCGTGTCGAGAAAGCCAAAGCCACCCAAAAGAAGGAAGGGCAGGTTCCAAAGCACGGCCCAAAGCCGTGCCTTGGCACCTTCACGATCCGCACGCCGCACAGCCACAAGGATCGCCCCGGTGGCGAACCACCAGAAGAACAAGGCCACAAGGGCAGCGATCCAAGGTGAGCTTAACATCAGTATGCAGGCTCCAACCGGGTGGAGGCCGGCACGCGATGCTTGACAGCGGGGATGGTCAGCAGGGTGACGAAGGCCGTGGCCGCACGCGCGGTGGCGCCCATGCGCTTGACCCAATTGCCCGATTTTTTTGCCATGGCCAGATCGGCATTGGCGCGTTGCATCGCAACCAGCCCCTTTTGCCAACGCGGATGGTCGATATCGAGCGTGATCGGGAACACCTGCTTGGAGATTTCCGAGGTCTTGGTAAAGACCTCATGGGCATACCAATCGGGGTCCACGCCAAGGGCGGCGTGAAAGGCCGGGCGCTGGTGATCGCGCACATACATGGTGGAATAGACCGCCGTGAGAAAGAACTTGATCCACAGCACATTGACGCCGCTGGTCAGCTTGGGGTCGGTCTTCATCAGAAGGGCAAAGGCCTCACCATGGCTGAACTCGTCGTTGCACCATTCCTTGAACCACTTGAAAATCGGGTGGAACCGCAACTCGGGGTTCGCCTCGAGGTGGCGGTAAATGGTGATGTAACGC
>JAQCLA010000114.1 GCA_027592105.1 Pseudomonadota bacterium
CCGTCTGGCCAACGAAAAGACCACCTTCACCGAAGCCTTCGCCATGGCCGATGATGTGCTTTATCAGGGTGTTAAGGGCGTGACCGACCTGATGGTCCGTCCCGGTCTGATCAACCTCGATTTCGCCGATGTCCGCGCCGTGATGAACGAGATGGGCAAGGCGATGATGGGCACGGGCGAAGCCGATGGCGAGAACCGCGCATTGCAAGCCGCAGAGAAGGCGATCGCCAACCCGCTCTTGGATGAAATCAGCCTCAAGGGCGCACGTGGTGTTCTGATCAATATCACCGGCGGCTATGACCTGACACTGTTCGAGCTTGACGAGGCGGCCAATCGCATCCGCGAAGAGGTTGACCCCGAGGCCAATATCATCGTCGGTTCCACCCTCGATACCGATATGGAAGGCCGGATGCGCGTCAGCGTCGTGGCCACCGGCATCGATGTCACCGAAGCCGCCAAGGCCGAGGAAGAAGCGCGCGTTTACGCCACCGCAGCCGTCATTGCGCGCCCGGCGGTACCTGTCGCACCCCCTGCGCCCGAGCCTGTGGCCGAACCGGCCCGTGCGGCTTTCGTCCGTCACGAGCAAGCCGAGCCGTCATTGTTCAACACCCTCGGTATGGATGAGTATGACGAAGAGGATATGGGCGCGCTCGATGATGTGCCTGCCCCCGTCTATGAGCCGCAGCCGCAGCATCAGCCCGTCGCAGCTGCGCCGCGCGTCACCGCCTTCGATCAGCCCGCACATGAGCCGGTTTCAAACCAGCCGCAATTCGCGAGCAAGGCACGCCCCGAGGTGCTGGCCCGTCTGCGTGACGCGATCCAAAAAGATGTCTCGCGCCCTGCCGCAGCGCCCCAACCGCAGCCCGAGGCGCATAAGCCGCGGCTGAGCTTGAACACGCTGATCAACCGCATGACCGGCCATGCCGAAGAAGGGCATGGCATGACCGAACGTCGCCAGCCCGCGATGACGGGAACGATCCCGCCACGCCCGGTGCAGCAGCCCGTGCAGCAGCCTGTCCAACACGCAGCCCCCGATGAGGGAATCGTCGATCCCGAGCAAGAGCGCATCGATATTCCCGCATTCCTGCGTCGTCAGGCGAATTGACGCCGTCACATTCCTGCGAAAAAGGCCGGTGTTTCACCGGCCTTTTTTCTTTTTGAAACAGTGCGTTGTTGGGCCTCACAAATGGCATAGGCAAAGATTTGCCGATCACCTTCGGCATTGTTGCAGAACGTCATAAAGGTTGAATTGTTCCTTTCTTCCCGGCCCGTTATCGACACAAATGGCAGTTAATCGGCTGGTAACGGCACGACTGCAGCGCATGACATGACACAGGCGATCCAATGCCGGCATGTCGATGTGCGGGGGACACGGAGTGCGGAATGCAGGCGACACTTAGGCAATCGGTCCGTTTATCGGGTGTGGGGCTTCACACCGGAAAGCGGGTCAACGTGACGGTCGGACCGCAAGCGGCCCACATGGGGCTGTGGTTTGCGCGCACCGATTTGCCCGATGCCGCCTTGATCCCCGCCCGCTACGATGCCGTTCCGATGAGCCGGCTTTGCACAAAGCTGCGCGGCGATGACGGGGCCGAGGTGTCGACCATCGAACATATCATGGCCGCCTTGGCCGGTTGCGGGATTCACAACGCCTTGGTCGAGGTCGATGGGCCGGAACTGCCGATCCTTGACGGCTCGGCCGCGCCCTTTGTGCGCGCTTTTCTGGATGCGGGCATCCAGCAACAAGAGGCACCGATCCACGCGATCGAGATCCTGCGCGAGATCAAGGTCACGGACGGCGACAGTCTTGCGACCCTCTCGCCTGCGGCAGGGCTCGAGATGGATTTCACCATTGATTTCGCCGATGCCGCCATTGGGCGGCAGCGTCGGGTCGCCAATTTGGCCAATGGGCGGTTTGTGCGCGAATTCTGTGATAGCCGCACCTTCTGCCGCAAGGCCGATGTCGATGCGATGCATGCGGCGGGTCTTGCGCTGGGTGGCAGCTATGACAATGCCGTGGTAATCGATGGCGACACTGTGCTGACGCCGGGTGGCCTGCGCCATGCGGATGAAGCGGTGCGCCACAAGATGCTTGATGCCTTGGGCGATCTGGCCTTGGCCGGCGCACCGATCTTGGGCCGCTATACCGGTGTGCGCGCGGGCCATATGCTGACCAACCAACTGTTGCGCGCGCTTTTTGCCAGCCACGGCGCATGGCGCGTGGTCGAATGCACCGCCCAACAGGCCGCAAGCCTGCCCGGTATCGGTGTCACGGGTGCCGATCTGGCCCATGTGGCTTGATCACAAAACCCACAGCATCGCCATGAAGGCCTTGGTCAACTCTTGCGTTTTGCGCCCAAAAAATATGTGTTAGGACCACGTAACGGCGGGCGACAAGACACTGCCCGAAGAGATCAAGACGAGGTTTTCGAGCATGCAGCGGAGCGGTCAAAACGCGATCCGGAAATGGGGCTTCGGTGCAAGCCTCTGCCTGGTTACGGCGCTTTCCGGCTGTGGCGATAACGCCCTGTTCGCGGAGGGCGGGTTTTTCGCGGGTCGCAGCGCGCCTGTCCCGCTTGAGCAACTCGACGCTGCCACGATTTTCCAGCGCGGCGAAGCGGCCCTTGCCGCCGATGACCCCGAAGAAGCGGCTGCGCTGTTCATCGAGGTCGAGCGCCTTCACCCCTATTCGGAATGGGCGAGCCGTGGCTTGATCATGGCGGCATTCTCCTATCATGCCGCCACCGATTACGAGAATGCCCGCATTGCCGCACAGCGGTTCCTCGACTTCTACCCCGGCGAGGAAGACGCGGCTTATGCCCAGTTCCTCTTGGCGCTGAGCTATTACGACCAGATCGACCAAGTCGGCCGCGACCAAGGTATCACCTTTCAAGCCTTGCAAGCGCTGCGCGAGGTGATCGAGCGCTACCCCGACAGCGAATATGCCCAAGATGCCATCCTGCGCTTCGATCTGGCCTTTGACCATCTGGCTGGCAAAGAGATGGAGATCGGCCGCTACTACCTGCGCCAGCAACATTACGCCGCCGCAATCAACCGGTTTCGCGTCGTGGTCGAGCAGTTCCAGACCACCAGCCATACGCCCGAGGCGCTGATGCGGCTGGTCGAGGCATATCTGGCGCTGGGCCTGACCGATGAGGCACAAACCGCCGGTGCGATCTTGGGGTATAACTACCAATCCTCGCCCTTCTATGACGATGCGTTTCGTCAGTTGACCGGCCAGGATCTGGCCCCCGATGCCGCAGGCGAGGGGTGGCTGCGCGATATCTGGCGCCAGACGGTGCGCGGGGAGTGGCTCTGAATTCTGCATCGCTGCCCATGATGGGCTGCCGGGGATAGGGACGCGCGGGGCCTGATGCTGCTTCACCTCGATATTCGCGACATGTTGATCATTGACCGGCTGGAGCTTGCCTTTCAGCCGGGCCTGAACGTGTTGACCGGTGAAACAGGCGCGGGAAAATCCATCTTGCTCGATGCGCTGGGCTTTGCCCTTGGGTGGCGGGGGCGTGCCGATCTGGTGCGCGCGGGCGCGGCCCAAGGTGAGGTGGTGGCCGAGTTTGCTCTTGGCACGGGCCATCCCGCCCTTGCGCTGCTCGAGGCCGCAGGTCTGCCCGCCGAGCCGAGCTTGTTCTTGCGCCGCGTGAATATGCCCGATGGGCGCAAAATGGCCTGGATCAATGATCGGCGTGCCAGTGGCGATGTGCTGCGCGCGCTCTCCGATACGCTGGTCGAGCTGCATGGGCAGCAAGATGACCGCGGCCTGCTCGACCCGCGTCAGCATCGCGCGATGCTGGACGATTTCGGCGGGCACGCGGCGATGCTGGCGGCATTGCGCGCAAGCTGGTCGGCCCATCGCGCGGCGCAAAAGGCCTTGGCCACGGCCGAGGCCGATCTTGCCCGTATGCAAGCCGAAGAAGATTTCTTGCGCCATGCGGTGGCCGAGTTGGATCAGCTTGACCCGCAGCCCGGTGAAGAGGCCGCACTTGATGCCAGCCGTCGCCTGATGCAAGCCGCCGCCAAAATGCGCGAGGATCTGACACGCGCGGATGCGGCTCTTGGCCTGCAAGGGGCCGAAGGGGCGATGGGCGATGCCCGCCGCTGGCTTGATGGCTTGGCCGAGCGGGCCGAGGGTGGGCTTGACGATGCGCTGGGCGCAGTTGAGCGGGCGATGGTCGAGCTTGGCACCGCGCAAGACGCGCTTGCCCGCTTCACCGAGGCGCTCGATCTTGACCCATATGCCTTGGAGCGGACCGAGGATCGGCTGTTTGCCTTGCGCGGATTGGCGCGCAAACATGGCGTCGGCCCCGATGATCTTGCCGATTTGGCAGTGGATCTGCGCAGGAGGCTTGCCGCCCTTGATGGGGGCACGGACCAGATCGCCAGCCTTGCCGCGGCCGAGCGCGCGGCGGCCCAAGCCTATGACGCCTTGGCAGATCAGTTGACACAAGCCCGCCGTGCGGCAGCGCTGCGGCTGGATGCGGCCATGGCGGGCGAGCTTGCACCGCTGAAGATGGAACGCGCGGTTTTTACCACCGAGATCACCGCCGCCCCGGCAGGCCCGGATGGGGTGGATCAAGTGACATTCGTGGCCGCCACCAACCCCGGCGCGCCCGCAGGCCCTCTCAACAAGATCGCATCAGGCGGGGAATTGTCACGTTTTCTTTTGGCGTTGAAGGTCTGTCTGACAGCCCAGACACGCGGCATCACGATGATCTTTGACGAGATCGACCGAGGCGTGGGTGGGGCGACCGCTGATGCGGTGGGCCGCCGCTTGAAAGCCTTGGCTGAAGGCGCGCAGGTTTTGGTCGTCACCCATTCGCCGCAGGTGGCAGCCCTTGGCGCGCATCATTGGCAGGTCGCCAAGCGCGTCGAGGCGGGCATGACGCTGAGCCATGTCAGCGCGCTCGACCCCGCGCAGCGCATCGACGAGGTCGCGCGCATGCTGGCCGGTGATCGCATCACCGAGGCCGCGCGTGACGCCGCGCGCGCCTTGATCGACGCAGCCCAAGGCGACGATTCATAAATAGAGGGGGCTCTGCCCCCACCGCGCCCTTTGGGCGCGCCTCCCCCGGAGTATTTGTGAAGCAAAGATGCTGGGTGATTTGCCCTGTGAGTGATCACGAAAGTTTTCATCAGCGCCACCAATGCATGGCGATCGTGAACACTCTTACCTTTTCTCAAACCCATCCGTGGCTTACAGCTTGGATAACCCGTCGCTGGCCGCATGCGGAGCGGTTGCGATGTCGGGATGAGGGTGGCTCCGCGCAAGGGGATGGACGTGGCCGAAACCGTGCTCGGCCTGTTGCGGGAATGGATGTCCGCTGCCTTGGCGGCAAGCCAGCGCGGCTGGCGCGTGCTACGCGAAAAAGGGCCGACCCAGATCCAGTTTTGGCTGATCGCTTTGCTCATCGGCATCGCCGCAGGTTTCGCGGCGCTCTTGTTCCGTAAAGGGATCAGCTGGCTGCAAGAGGCGCTGTACGGCGTCGAAGATGTGCGTTTGATGCACAGCTTCGCCGAAAGCCTGCCTTGGTACATGATCTTGCTGATCCCGGTGGCGGGCGGCTTGGTCGTTGGGGTGATCTTGCATGTTTTCACCCCCGATGGACGCGCGCGCTCGGTGGCCGATGTGATCGAGGGTGCGGCACTGGCTGATGGGCGGGTCGAGCAAAAGGCCGGCATCGCCTCGGCCTTTGCCTCGCTCATCACACTGGGATCGGGCGGCTCATCGGGGCGCGAGGGGCCGGTGGTGCATTTGGCCGCCGTGATCGCGAGCAAGGTGAGCGATTGGATACGCGCCGATGGGATCACCGGGCGCGATTTGTTGGGCTGTGCGGTGGCCGCCGCGGTCAGCGCCTCGTTCAACGCGCCGATCGCGGGCGCGCTTTTCGCGCTCGAGGTGGTTTTGCGCCATTTCGCTGTCCATGCTTTCGCGCCCATCGTGATCGCATCCGTGGCAGGCACAGTGATCAACCGCCTCGAGTTCGGGGGGGTGACCGAATATAGCCTGACCGCTGACAGCGCGTTGCAATTCTATGCCGAATTGCCCGCTTTCTTGATCCTTGGCTTGGTCTGCGGGCTGGTTGCGGTGGCGCTGATGCGCGCGGTTTTCTGGGCCGAGGATCTGGGCAATCTGGCGCAGCGGCTGACGGGCATGCCACGCTGGCTGAGGCCCGCTTTCGCGGGGCTGCTGCTGGGCGGGCTTGCCATTCCCTTTCCCCATATCATCGGCGTTGGCTACGAGACGACATCGGCCGCCTTGACGGGGGAATTGCTGCTGCATGAGGCGATCGTGTTCACCATCCTCAAGGTCTTGGCCGTGGCCATCACCTTGGGCGGGCGCATGGGGGGCGGCATTTTCTCGCCTTCGCTGATGATCGGCGCCATGGCGGGACTTGCCTTTGGCATCGTGGCGACCGCGATCTTTCCCGATCAATCGGGCGAAGGCACGCTTTATGCACTTGCGGGTATGGGCGCGGTCGCAGCAGCCGTGCTGGGTACGCCGATCTCGACGACCTTGATCGTGTTCGAACTCACCGGCGATTGGCAGACGGGTCTTGCCGTGATGGTCGCGGTCTCGATCTCGACCGCGCTGGCTTCACGGCTGGTTGACCGGTCCTTTTTCCTCACCCAGCTTGAGCGGCGCAATATCCATTTGGCCGCCGGTCCCCAGGCCTATCTTTTGGCGATGTTCCGCGTGGGCCTTGTGATGCGCCCGATGGATCACGAGAATGCCGCCCCGCAAGAGCAGCTTTTGACCCTCATCGAGCAAGGCATCTATACTGACACCAATGCGACGCTTGAGCGTGCCTTGCCGATATTCGAGCGTACGGGGCTGGATTTCGTGCCCGTCGTCCAGCTTGCGCCGGGCGATGGGCCGCCCGCGCTGGAGGGGGCGCTGTTTCATGTCGATGCGCTCAAGGCCTATAACCGCGCGCTGGCGGCCACGGCGGCCGAAGAACACAGCTGATCAGAGCCGCTCGACCGTGACCCTGTCGGTGTAAAAGGCGATATGGCCCGCGATCACGGCGGCGGCGGCAATCGGGGTCTCATAGCTCCACGCCGCATCTGGCATATCGCCTGAGGGCACGCAGACGGTGAAATAGCTGGCCACGCCTTTGCGCGGGCAGGTCGTGGCGCTGGCGGTTTTCTCCAAGAAGGCCATGCCGATATCATCGCGCGGGAAATAGATGACGGGGGGTAATCACCCTCGGTCAACTCCAGCGCCCGGTCGCTTTCGCCCAAGATCGCCCCGCCTGCGCGCACCACCCATTTGCCGGGGGCATTTCGGATCGTGATGTTTTCGGCCATATGCGGTCCTTTCGTGGATTGCTGTCTTTATGTCGGTCACGCGCCCCGATGCCAAGGCGATGTGACAAGGGCATGTCAGATCGGCGCACAGGCGCGCGACAGCCATTCCCGTGTCGTTATGTCAAGCGCCGGGCCGATCTTGGCCAGAACGCCCGCGTGATAGCTATTGAGCCAATCGCGCTCCCACGGGGCGAGCATTTCGGCCACTACCAGCCGCCGGTCGATGGGCGCCCATGTCAGTGTTTCGAAACACAGCATCGCGCGCGCGTCGCCGCCGGGCAGGGCAGGGGCCGGGGTCACCACGATCAGGTTCTCGATCCGAATGCCAAAGGCTCCCTCGCGGTAATAGCCCGGCTCGTTGGACAAGATCATTCCCGGCTCGAGCGCAATGGTCGAGACGCGGCTGATGCGTTGTGGCCCCTCATGCACGCCCAGATAGACGCCCACCCCATGGCCCGTACCATGATCGAAATCGCGCCCTGCCGCCCAAAGCGGCGCGCGCGCCAAAGCATCGAGATGCGCGCCTGCA
>JAQCLA010000115.1 GCA_027592105.1 Pseudomonadota bacterium
CCGCAACATCCACCGCCACAAGGTCGAGACTGACCCCGCCATCCTGACGATCCGCATCGACGAAAGCCTTTATTTCCCCAATGCGCGGTTCTTGGAGGATTATGTGCTGGACCGCGTGGGCAAGGATGGGCCGATCCGCCATGTGGTGTTGATGTGTTCGGCGGTGAATGTGATCGATTTCTCGGCGCTCGAGGCGCTTGAGGCGTTGAACCACCGGCTTAAGGATATGGGCATCACGCTCCACATGTCCGAGGTGAAGGGGCCGGTCACGGATCGGTTGAAGAAAAGCCATTTCCTCGACGATCTGAGCGGGCGGGTGTTCTTGTCGCAATATGATGCATGGGTGACGCTGACCGCGCCGCCGTCGCAAACGGCGGAGTAGGGGGCGATAAACGCGCGTTGTCCCGCAGCCCTTACTCCACGACGCTAAGCGCGGGGGCATTTTCCCGCGCCATGGTGCGCCCCGCGGCATCGAAAAATACCACTGCTTCGACCTCGGCATCCAGGCAAAGCGTCTGGCCGAGCTTCAGGCGGCTGCCATGCCCATCGCGTAAGATCAGCCTGTCTTGCCCGATCGCGCAATGGACCAGCGTTTCTGCCCCCAGCGCCTCGATCAAGATCACTTGGGCCGTGACCCCGTCGCGCGCGATGCGCAGCTGTTCGGGGCGCACACCGACCGCGCCCGCGCCCTGCGGCTGCGCATGGCACAAGCCTGCGATGGCTTTTCCTGCGGCTGTGTCGAGGTCAAAGACATTCATCGGCGGCGCGCCGATGAATTCGGCGACAAAGCGGCTGGCGGGCTGCTCATAAAGCGCCATGGGCGTGCCGATCTGTTCGATCTTGCCTTGCGACATGATCACGATCCGATCGGCCAAGCTCATCGCTTCGACCTGATCATGGGTCACGAAGACAAAAGTCGCGCCCAAGCGGCGGTGCAAATCCTTCAACTCCGCGCGCAGCTGGGTGCGCAGTTTCGCGTCAAGGTTCGAGAGCGGCTCATCAAACAAGAACACCGCCGGTTCGCGCACGATAGCGCGGCCCATGGCGACGCGCTGGCGTTGCCCGCCTGACAGCGCGCGCGGCTTGCGGTCGAGGTATTCGGTGATCTGCAGGGTGGCCGCTGCCGCTGTGATCCGGCGGTCGATCTCGTCGCGCGGCGTGCCACGGTTGCGCAGCCCGTATTCCATGTTTCGGCGCACGCTCATATGCGGGTAGAGCGCGTAATTCTGAAAGACCATCGCGATGTCGCGTTCGGCGGGTTCTAGGCTATTGACGACGCGGCCGCCGATCTCGACCTCGCCCGTGGTGATGGTCTCAAGCCCCGCGATCATGCGCAGGATCGTTGATTTGCCGCAGCCCGAGGGGCCGACCAGAACGATAAATTCGCCATCCGCGATATCGACGGAGGCACCCGCAACCGCCGTCACGCCGCCGCCATAGCTTTTGCCGAGATTGCGCAGTTTCAGTTCAGCCATGGTTATTTCTCGCTATCCACAAGGCCTTTGACGAAAAGCCGCTGCATGAAGATCACCACCGCTACGGGCGGCAGCATGGCCAGCACGGTCACGGCCATGATGTAGTTCCACAAGGGTTCGCTCTCGACGACATCGGCCATGCGCTTGATGCCCGCGACGATGGTGTAGTAGCCGCTGTCGGTCGTGATCAGCAGCGGCCAGAGATACTGGTTCCAGCCATAGATGAAGAGGATCACGAAGAGCGCCGCGATATTGGTCTGCGACAAGGGCAGCAGGATGTCGCGAAAGAACTTCATCGGCCCCGCGCCATCGATGCGCGCGGCCTCCATCATCTCGTCGGGGATGGTCAGAAAGACCTGTCGGAACAAGAACGTCGCCGTGGCCGAGGCCATGAGCGGCACGGTCAGCCCCGCATAGCTATTGAGCATCCCCAGATCGGCGATCACCGCGAATGTCGGCACGATCCGCACCTCGACCGGCAGCATCAGGGTGATGAAGATGAGCCAAAAGGCCAGCACCCGGAAAGGAAAGCGGAAATAGACGATGGCAAAGGCCGAGATGATCGAGATCACGATCTTACCCGTTGCGATCAACAGCGCCATGATCATGGAGTTGAACAACATCAAGCTGATCGGGACCGACATCTGTGCCGCGACACCCCCGGCCAGAACATCGCCATAGCTTGCCGGGGCATGGGTGCTGGGCAACAATGGGATGGTGCCGGACATGAACGCCGCCGATGTATGGGTCGAGGCGATGACCGCGATATAGACCGGGAATGCCACGGTCGCCACGCCGAGGATCAAGATCACATGCGCGAAGATATCAAGCCAACGTTGGTTCTCGACCATGTCCTGCCCCCCTTCAGTAGGTGACCTTGCGTTCCACATAGCGGAACTGGATGAAGGTCAGCACCATCACGATCATCATCAAGATCACCGATTGCGCCGCTGATGAGCCGAGGTTCAGCCCGACGAAACCATCATCATAGACCTTGTAGACCAAGATATTGGTCGCCTGCGCAGGCCCGCCGCCGGTTGTGGCGTCGATGATCGCGAAGGTGTCGAACAGCGTGAACACGACATTCACGACCAAAAGGAAAAAGGTCGTGGGCGACAAGAGCGGCAAGGTGATGGTCCAAAACCGCTTGAATGGCCCCGCGCCGTCAATGGCCGCGGCCTCGCGCAGGCTGGTGGGGATGGATTGCAGCCCGGCCAAGAAGAACAAGAAGTTATAGCTGATCTGCTTCCACACGGCGGCAATGATGACCAAGATCATCGCATCGCGCCCGGTCAGGTTGTGGTTCCAATCATAGCCCAGCGTTTGTTCCAGCACGAAGGGCAGAATGCCGATGGCGGGGTTGAAGATGAACCACCACAAGATACCCGCGACGGCAGGGGCAACAGCATAAGGCCAGATCAACAGCGTGGTATAGGTGCCGGCGCTGCGCAGCATCCGGTCGACGGCCAGCGCCATGATCAGCGCAATGCTGAGCGACAAGATGACCGTGGCGATGGAAAAGATCACCGTCACCTGAAGCGCGTCGAGATATTCGGGATTGTCGAAAAGCGCGCGGTAATTGCGCAGGCCCACGAAAGTCGTCGACAGGCCAAAGGCGTCTTCGCGCAAAAAGGATTGGCGCACCGCTTGCCCTGCGGGCCACAGAAAGAAAATCGCGGTAATCGCAAGCTGCGGGGCCAGCAGAAGATAGGGCAGCCCCTTGTTGCCGAAAATCGTGCGCTTGGTCTGCATGCCGCCCCCGTGGCAAGAAAAACCCGCGCCACCGATTGGGCGGCGCGGGTCGGGATATATGGTCGATCAGTTGGCCGCTTCGAACTCGCGGATCAGCGCGTTGCCGCGCGCCACGACCGCGTCAAGCGCGCCTTGTGCGTCGACATCGCCCGCCAAGAGACGCTGGAATTCCTCGTCGATGACACCACGGATCTGCACATAGTTGCCGAAACGCAGCCCCTTGGAATTGGGCGTCGGTGCATTCAGCGTCATCTGCATGATCGAGGTGTCGGCACCGGGGTTGGCGGAGTAGTAACCCTGCGCTTCGCTCAGCTCATAGGCGGCTTGGGTGATCGGCAGATAGCCGGTGTCCTGGTGCCACTGGGCCTGAACCTCGGGCGAGGAGAGGAAGTTGAAGAACGCCGCCACGCCGCGCTGTTCATCGGCGCTGCCGCCGGCCAGAACCCACAAGGTCGCGCCGCCGATGATCGAGTTCTGCGGCGCACCGGCCACATCATCGTAGTAGGGCAGCATGCCGATTCCGACTTCAAAATCGGGGGTGTTGTTCAGAACGCCCGCGCGCGACGCGGAGGAGTTCATATACATGCCGCAGGTCTGGGAATAGAACATCGGGGGCGCATCCGCACCGCCGCCGGGGCCGCCATATTGGAACACGCCCTCTTGCTGCCAGCGGGCGAGGTTTTCCCAATGGCGCACTTGGACTGGGCCGTTGAATGTCAACTCGGTCTCAAGACCACCAAAGCCGTTCTCAAGCGTCCCGATCTGCTGGTTGTGCCATGCCGAGAAATTCTCGAGCTGCACCCAGCTGACCCAACCGGTGGTAAAGCCGCATTCAGCCGTACCCGATGACATGATTTGGCGCGAGAAAGCCTCGACCTCTGCCCAAGTGCGCGGCGGCTGCTCGGGGTCGAGGCCAGCGGCAGCAAAGAGGTTCTTGTTGTAGTACATGATCGGTGTCGACGAGTTGAAGGGCATCGAGAGCATGCGGCCTTCGGGGTCGGTGTAGTAGCCCACAACAGCGGGCAAAAAGGCGTTGGGGTCAAAATCCGCGCCTGCATCGGCCATCAGCTGGTAGACAGGAACGATGGCGCCTTCGGCCGCCATCATCGTGCCGGTGCCGACTTCGAAGACCTGCACGATATCGGGCTGCTCGCCAGCGCGGAAGGCCGCGATCGCGCCGGTCATCGTCTCGGTATAGGTGCCACGATAGCTCGGCACGACGACGAATTCGCTTTGCGCCGCGTTGAAGGCGGTGGCCAGCGCCTCGGTCTTTTCACCAAGCTCGCCACCCATGGCGTGCCACCAATCGATCTGGGTCTGCGCCTGTGCGGTGCTGCCCAAGGCAAGCAGGCTGACGGTGCTGGCAGCTGCAAACTTTCTGAATGTCATCTGTATCTCCTCCGGCCGGAGAACCGGCGCGTCTATCGGTCAGAAAACGACGGGATGACCCTCATAGTCGTCCCATGGGCGCGGCTTACTGCTTCGATATGACGGGGATGTTACCCTAATGTGACGGGCATGTTACGGAAGGCTAAGGATCACGGGCGCGGCCGAAAAATCGACCGCGCAACGCAACATTTTTGCAAAGTGATGATGGCTCAGGCGTCCAGTTCGATCCAGACAGGCACGTGATCGGAGGGCTTTTCGCGCCCGCGCACGTCTTTCTCGATGCCACAATCGATCAGCAGGTCGGCGGCCTGCGGACTAAGAAGCAGATGGTCGATCCGGATGCCGTTGTTCTTTTCCCAAGCGCCTGCCTGATAATCCCAAAAGCTGTAAAGCCCGGGCTGGGCCATGCGCGTGCGGATCGCTTCGGTCAAGCCAAGGTTGAGCAAACGGCGAAAGGCTGCTCGGCTTTGCGGCAGGGCCAGCGCATCCTCGCGCCAGACCTCCGGGCGGGCGGCGTCGATGTCTTGGGGGATGACATTGTAGTCACCCGCCAACACCAGCGGCGCCTCCTCGGCCAAAAGGCCGCGCGCATGCGTCTCCATCCGGGCCATCCATGCCAGCTTATAGTCGTATTTCGGCCCCGGTGCGGGGTTGCCATTGGGAAGGTAGAGCCCGCACACACGCACCGCGCGCTTGTCGCCCATCACGGTCGCCTCGATCCAGCGGGCCTGTTCGTCGGTCTCGTCGCCCGGAAGGCCACGGCTGACATCCTCAAGCGGCAGGCGCGACAAGATCGCCACGCCGTTAAAGCCCTTTTGGCCATGAGTTTCGACGCGGTAGCCCATATCCTCGAAATGTTCGCGAGGGAAACCCTCATCGACGGATTTGATTTCCTGTAAAAGTGCCACGTCGGGCTTGAATTCATCCAGCCACGCGCTGAGCGCCTCGAAGCGCGCCTTGATCCCGTTGATGTTGAAACTCGCGATCTTCATGGGCTGCCCCGTCATGTCCGTCTGTTGCGCCGGGTCTCCCATGCGGGGGCAGGGGGTGCAAGCTTACATCGAGAAGGATGTGCCACAGCCACAAGACGATGTGGCGTTGGGGTTGGCGATGGTAAAGCGCGCGCCGATCAATTCCTCGGTGAAGTCGATCACGGCATCGGCCAGAAACGGCAGCGATACGCTGTCGACCACTACCTTTTGTCCGTCACTCTCCAAGACCAGATCATCAGCAGCCGGGTCGTCGAGGCGGATATCATATTGAAAGCCCGAACATCCCCCCCCATCGACCGCGATGCGCAGCGCCTTGGCCGCGCCTGTCGTTGCGTTGATCTCGGCCAGCCGCGCGAATGCGCGTGGCGTCACCTTGGGCGGAAGGGTGAGTGTCAGGGTCATTGGCGAAGTCCTTTGCGGCGCTGTCGCAATTCAGATGCTTAGCATATATGAAACAAGTCGATGCCGACAAGAACCGGAGACCGGACCATGCGCAAGCCATATGCCTGCGATCCTGCCCAAACGCGCGGGCGGCGCATGCCTGAAGAAGAAAGCACCTTTCGCTCTCCCTATCAGCGCGACCGCGACCGGATCATCCATGCCTCGGCCTTTCGCCGTCTCAAGCACAAGACGCAAGTTTTTGTCGAACATGAGGGCGATTATTTCCGCACCCGGCTGACTCATTCGATCGAAGTGGCGCAGGTGGCGCGCACCATCGCGCGTGCCTTGGGGCTGGATGAGGATCTGACCGAGGCCGTGGCGCTGGCCCATGACCTCGGCCATCCGCCCTTTGGCCATACAGGCGAGGATGCCTTGCAGGATTTGATGGCGCCTTTCGGCGGCTTCGATCACAATGCGCAAGCGATCCGTATCGTCACCCATCTCGAACGTCATTACGCCGAATTCGACGGCTTGAACCTCAGCTGGGAAACCCTTGAGGGGATTGCAAAACACAATGGCCCGGTGCCCCCCCCGCCACCTTGGGCCTTGGCGGAATATTCCGCTTTGCATGATCTGGAACTTGCCACCCATGCCAGCGCCGAGGCGCAGGTGGCCGCGATCGCCGATGATATCGCCTATAATCATCACGATCTGCATGATGGGCTGCGGGCCGAGCTGTTCTCGACCGATGAATTGGCGCAGCTGCCCATTCTGGATCGTTGCTTTGCCGCCGTTGATGCGGCCTATCCCGATCTCAACTATTACCGCCGCCGCCACGAGGCGCTGCGTCGGTTTTTCGGTGTCTTGGTCGAGGATGTGATCGGCTATGCGCGGGCGGAACTGGCCGCGCTTGACCCCCATAGCCCCGGAGATATCCGCGCCGCCGGTCGCCCGATCATCCGCTTTTCGCAAGGCGTGTTCATGGATCTCAAGGTGATCCGCGCCTTTTTGTTCCAGCGCATGTATCGCGCGCCTTCGGTCGTGGTGATGCGCGCCGAGGTGACAGGCGTAGTGCGTGATCTGTTTCCACATTTCATGGCCCATCCCGACCTGCTGCCCAAGCAATGGCGCAATGATGTGGCGGCTATCATGGGTGATGAGACAGCATTGGCGCGCATCGTGTGCGATTATATCGCGGGCATGACTGACCGTTTCGCGCTTTTGACCCATAGCCAGTTCTGCGGCGGTGGGGGCGTGGGGCAGGGTGGATATGGCTGAGCAAGCAGGCTTTGCGCGCCACGCCTGATTGACCTTGGGCGTTGCCGTGATACTAGGCTGGCAACCGACCCGAGGATGTAGAAATGACGATGTTTGCCGATATTCATGCCACGGTTCTTGCCGCACTCGATGAGATGTGTGCCGAGGGCCAATTGCCTGCGGGCCTCGATATGCGCGCCGTCGCCGTCGAGCCGCCGCGCGATGCGGCGCATGGCGATATGGCGACCAATGCGGCGATGGTGTTGGCCAAGCCCGCGGGGATGAACCCGCGCGAGATCGCGGTCGCACTGGCTGAGAAGCTGACAAAAGATGCGCGCATCGCCAGCGCCGATGTGGCGGGGCCGGGCTTTCTCAACTTGCGGCTGACCGCCGATGCATGGCGGGGCGTGGTGGCCACGATCTTGGCGCAATCGGCAAGCTATGGTCGCTCAACGCTGGGCCAAGGGCGGCGGATCAACGTCGAATATGTCTCGGCCAATCCGACGGGGCCTTTGCATGTGGGCCATACGCGCGGCGCGGTCTTCGGCGATGCGCTGGCGCGGCTTTT